>NZ_JBEHVX010000069.1:0-13930 GCF_040227455.1 Catenibacterium sp. RTP21428st1_D7_RTP21428_210409
AAAAAACGGAAAACGAAAAACGAAAATCAAAGAAATGTGTTATTTCCACTTGACAATCGTCATTTCATAACAGATTAGCAGAAAACAAAATGATTTATGTTTTCTTAGATGAAATACAGAATGTTCCTTCTTATGGAAAAGTTGTAGATAGCCTTTATGTAAAAGAGAATATTGATATCTATATTGTAAGATCCACCAAGCATCCAATCACACATTTAAACAGTCAATATATAGAAATACATATTCTTCCTTTATCATTTAAAGAAATATATAAACCTGGAACTGATAAAGAAGAAGCTTTTCAGAAATATATGAAAACTGGTAGTTTCCCCTATATTAATCAAATACAACTGGATAAAGAACAAATTGATATGTATCTAGAAGGAATAAATAATACTGTGATTGTGAAAGATATGGAAGCATTGTGTGAGTCATACCTTTATTATCCTGTTGAAGTGATGGATATATCAGGCAAGGAAGTATTAAAGTCTAATAAGAAGTATTATACTGTAGATCCGGGAATTCTAAATTGTATTCTCCCAAAGCAATCTTATGATTTAGGATTCATGATTGAAAATATTGTATATATAGAACTTCTAAGAAGAAGATATATTGTAAATATTGGACGAAGTGGACTTGCAGAGGTTGATTTCATTGCGAAAAGAAATGATGTCTACACTTATATACAAGTTACTGCATCACTTGTGGACGAGAATACTTTTAACAGAGAGATTAGTCCTCTAAAACTAATTGAAGACAATTATGAGAAAATAATCCTTACTTTAGATAGATATACACTTGGAAATTATAATGGTATTAAGGTAATTAATATCATAGATTGGTTGTTGGAAGAATAGGCTGCAGCGATTAGATTCGCTACAGCCTAGTTTTGTTATTGACTATTCAGTTTCTTGAATTCTTCTATATATTTTCTCAAGAATGGAACTACTGTATAATCATTATTTCTAATGAAATTCACACTTAATTGATCAAAGATGAACTTCTTAAAGTCATCATCTAATGCTCCTTCTAGCACTGTTATTCTACGAATATGACATGCATTGACAAGAGTAAACTTCATAGGCTCCTTTTTACCAACATAATAGTATAACTTCTTTGAATCCTCCTCATCCTTCAAAGTATAAATATGCTGAAATACCTTTACAACATCACTCTTAAGACATGGATTAAATACTACTCTAGAAGTATCTCTACAATGTTTTACAAACTTTCTTCCTAAAGAAGTAGCTAAATTAATAAGTGGTGGATTACCAGCTTTAGATGCTTTTCTAACCACCTCTTGATATTGATAAGTGTTTTTATTTAAATTCTTTAGTATACGTTCTATTTCTTCTCTGTATTCTTCATTTGTTTCCACAAAAGACTTTAATAGACGTGTTAGTTTACTCTTGGAAATTTCTTTATCTTTCCTATATGCATTGAGTCTAAAATCAAGTTCTTTTAAATCAGGTAAAACCATCATCTTACTATCACTTATTAAAGCTTGATAATCTTGAGTAGAAATCAATAATTCTGGTTCAAAAACAGAACTTTTATAATTTGTAAAGACAGATTCATATCTCTGATATAGTTCTGAAGTATCATCCTCAATCTTATAGTAATCCATGCTCCCATCAGGAAATACACTTAAGAGAAAATACTTAGTAATTTTTTTATTACCACAACGTTCAGATTCTCTTGTAACATATTCAACTGGTTTATCCCAATTCCAGTGATATATAGATATACTTCTATTTGCGATATCTCTTTTAATAAGTAATTCCATTAGAATCCTATCCATAATATTATCACTAATATCAACTGTATTATCTCTAGCAATACAAGTCTCATAAGTGATATGTTGGAAGTTTAAATCACTGACATGCTGGTCTGGTATTTTGTTGTTCTTACAATATTTCTGATTATGAATCAATGCAATATTGAACTGTTTACCTTTATCATAATGAATATTATCGATACCTCTATCCTTTAATTTAGAAACAATTAAATCAATCATCTTCTTAGATGAACTATCGTTCACACGGTCAATCAAATGAACACCTAAATCATTATATAGATTTCTTATATAATCCTGGGATAAGAAGTCTGAATATGTATTGGCCATCTGTTCATTATCTAAATCTATAGGATGTAATTGAATATAATCATTAAGATGTAAATCAACATCAATATAAAATTGATGCAACATACCACACTTAGAATTTTCAAACCCCTGTATATCATGAATATCTAAACTATTCACAAAGTCCTCTCTTTGTCTGCGATATACACTTCTTCTCACAAAACACTGATCTGTACTTAATGGTGTAAGGCATCGACGAAGTACATATCCTTCATTACTTTTGTAATATCTAGGCAGTTTTAAAATATCATTTCTATATTTGTCATTATACTCTAATACTTTAGATAAACGATGATAAGATTCACCCTCCATATGCACCATACATTCCTGCTTACTTGTTTCTGATTCAATCAAACTAATATGATATGCTAGAATACAATCTTTTCTAAAAGACTTCTGATTGAAACTGAAATATCTACCTGAGATGTTATTAAACTTCTGAGAGAATTCCATATTAGGCAACATATTGATCAACAATTGAGATAATTCAGTCGGTGTTATACTTAAAGGATCCTTTATATCTAACGGTTCTACAATACTGCCTTTATCATATTGATTGACATGTGATTGAAGGTCTTCTGAACATACACTTCCTTTTTCAAATATAAGATAAACTGGACCTTTATATCTATAAAGTACAGCTAATACTGGAGATAATTGGTCTAGTTTTTCTAAGCTTCTTTTCAGAACACATTTTTCTTCATCTTTATCATCAGTTTGTTTTGGTTGTATTCTATAAAGGTCATAATCACGAATAATATGATCATAATGGATTTCAAGCTTTACTTTATTTGTTTTAATCATCTTTATATTCCTCCAAACACATTCTTATTTTATTAATTGCTTCTTGATTAGCATGGAATCCATCTTCTTCAAGTAAAGAAGGTATTTCAATGATTCTCGGAGATTCAATAATCTTATCTGATTTATTTTCATCAAATATATTAATAATGATTGCCTTTTCTCCACCTATTTCATCTAGCTTATCAATAATCTTCTTAGTCATTTTCTTAGAATCAAAGTTTGAATATCTCCAATGTTTTAAATCGATATAGACCTTACCACGTTTATAATCAAAACGTTCATATTCGTTTGGTTTAAGTTCATCTAGATCAATACCTAATTCTTTCTTTATAATAAAATGACCTACAAACTCTCCTAGTCTTCCCTTATAGATATTCTGGTATAAAACAGGTGATAACATATAATCATTTACTTCAAAACGAGTGGCATACTTATGTTTAACAAACTCCTCTCTTAAACCAGGATAATTCAACATCTTAGAAAGACGTGCATTTTCTTCACTAACTTCGTATATATGCTTGATTCGTTCAGAATCTTTCTTATTCTGTAGTCTGACTATAACTTCCTCTTTAGATTCGTTAAAATAAACATCTGTATATTCAAAATCATGTTCACCAACGAAATAGTATTTATTCATCGGTTCAGATGAATGAATATAGTATTCCTTAACTATTTCATCATCCTTGTTAGAAATAGTAGGATGCTTTAAACATGTTTCACCCAATCTCTTATAGCGTTGTATTTGTTGTGATGTCCAATCTCCTGATAGTAATTCATATATATAGAACTTACCAGAACTAGAAATATGACTGGCTTCATTCTCAACATAATCATATACAGGAACATCTTCTTGTCTTTCTTTAGCATATTCTGCGAGTTTTATTGTTTCTGGTGAAAGTATTTCAGTTTCTAGTATTGATGTATCAAAACTATTCACGATATCTCTCGTAACTAGAATATGAATGACTTTATTCTTATTAAATGAACGAGATAAACGTCCTACTGCTTGAATGATCTGTTTTGTCTTAGAGAGACGTATACTTCTACAGCCTTTAAGTTCCGTATTAAATCCTTTCTCTTTTGGATTCTTTAATTTCTTATAGCCTGCAGAGATACATTTACTTAAGGTACGATGATCAATTTCATTATTCTCATATAAATTCTCTACTTCAATTAAGTAATGGAGTAAATCCTCTTCTTTAAATCCAGATTCAGTATCATAGAGATTGGTGATTACGTTCGTGATATCTCCTAAGAAGATTCCATCGAAATCCTTTTTCTTATTTCTTCCATCTTTTTTATTTGCGAAATCAGTTAAGTTAATCGTATCCAAGCCTTTAGGTAAGTCATATGCCATGTTTTGTCCTGCACCTATAGTAGCATATGCAGAAATCACAAAAATCTTTTTACCCTCTTTTAGAGATTTCAATATCTTCTCTTTATCCTCATCAAATGTTGCACCACTCTTTAATACGATATAATTCTTTTTATTTTCATCAACACCACACTCAATATTTACCAAACGAAATAGTTCCTTAAGTTTTAACAATCTAAGGTTACCTGTTTCTTTTGGTAAAGCATTATTTAAACATAAGAATGAATGAATATCTTTATGTGATACAAAGTATCTATATGCTTGTGCTACCATCAAATATCTTTTAGCATAATAACCCTTCTTATCTGCCTCCATATCCTGAGTGAGAATCTTACAGACTTCATTTTGATGTTTAGGATCAGAAAATACTAATCTAATAGATTCTTTTAAATTTTCATTATGATAATCTATCTCTTCTACCTTTACTTGAATTTCTCCCGTTTCATATTTCTCATTCAATAAAGAATATGTATCTTGGATTCTTTGGTGATCCTCTTCTTCAATAATATGAAAATCATCTTCTAGAGTTTCTTTAAGATACTTGAGTGAATAGTTTGATAATACAGAATCAATATTACATGTTGCACTTAATCCAATAACAGTGGCTTTTTTAGCTAACATAGCTAATATACATTCAGCACTTTTAATAAGATGCATATAATGGAAAGTTGTATTAAAGCCACTATCCTTCTTATTAGTAAATTCAAAAGAACGAATACCTCTATTATAATAATTATTCGTTTTCTTAAATTCATTCTTTGTTTTATTCACCTTCATTACAGGCTGAATATTAATATCATTATCAATATATGATATATCGGGATCAGATAATTTGAATAAATGATAAATAGATCGTACTGCCTCTTCATCATTAATTAGATCATCTTCTTCTGCTTTTAGATTCTTATCGTTTTTATGAGCTGAACCGAGTTTCTTAATATATCTCTTTACAGAAACCAAAAAATTACTCATCTCACCAATAATAGAGAATAAGCTATACACTTCACTACTTATTTTAGGTAATTCTTTTTTTCTCTCTTCGCTATCAAAGATTTTGATGGTCATTCTATTATGCTCCTCATCATAATAGACATAAGCTCTTTTCTTAGATAAACCATCAAAGCTTGCGTGGAATGTTGAATCACTCATCAAGAAATTACGGTTTTTAATTCCTGGGCAATAATAAGGCAGCTCATCATGATATTTGTTTCGTATCTTTAAAGCTTTTTTTCTTATATCTTTTAACTGCGAATCATTTTCAGGTACTAAATCCTTTACATCTTTAGGTGTATTATCCTCCCAATGAATAAATGGACTTGTAATGCGATAAACCATAGGAATCAAATCAACAGTTGAGCTTAAACTACTTTCTATAATAATATCGTTAATTTCATTTTTAGTTGCATCTACTTCATCAATAAAAAGAATACTGTCGTTAATAATTTCAGATTCAGAGAATTTATACTTTTTCTTATAAATAGGATCAATTGAAGTAAAGAAACGCTTTACAGACATACAAATAATCTTATAGTCCTCAATAAACATAGCAGGATATAGAACACTAAGCCACGAATGAAGTGCCTTCATATCTTTCTTTCTATCATCTACATTCTTCTTTTTAAATTCAGCAGTCATTAGTTTACTTCTAACTTCTTTTCTAAACTTACTATCAGCTGATACTAGATCTTCTTGAGATTTTTGAAGCATTTCCGATGTGACATTCCTATTCTTAAATTCCTTTTGGAAATGTTTATAAATATCTAAACTTTTCTTTAAGTTTCTGTATGAATCTAAATCTTGAAATTCATCTGGAATATGAGCTTCATAAAAATAATGCACAATATTATCCACAACACTTTCTACACGTAATACATTTGTTTTATATTCATCTTCACCTAATGCATTTTTTAAATCATCCATTGGTAAGTTATTCAAATTATTTGTGATAAATATAAAGTGTTTATCAAACTTCCTGTAATTATTTTTCATCAACTGTACTGCACTATAAGATTTTGCAGAACCTGTTGGAGTATTCACAAAATACAATCCATTACTTCTTTGTTCGAATATTTTTTCTAATAGTTCTTTCATAAATTTTCACCCTCTAACTTATAGAATTCTTCTGCTCCTTTTACTTCTGTTAATTCACATTGTGATTTTATTATATTCAACGTTTCCTTAACTTCACTTTCTGATAGTTCCAAATTCGATCTCAAGTAAAATCTGATTTTTGATGCTCCTATAAGATGCTCCTATAATATTATTTCCATTATTCAACTCAACAAGCTTCTCCATCAGTACAGACATATCATCCTTTACTGGTTCTTTCTTAACAGCAGTGGGTTTAGTCATTGGTTTATCAAATAAGTAATCTGTTTGTCTTCTTAATAATTCTTTACTACTTATTGAGATTTCCCTGAATATTATCGGATATCCATGAGCCTTTAAATCTCTCACCATCTCATAATAATCAATGTCATTAGATACCAGTATGATTAACCTAGGATTATACTTACCAAACATATAACCAATATACATAGAGATTCTATTATCCACAAAGTTTGTTCCTACACTCTTAGTCTCTACGATATTGATATCATAACCTTCCAGCATATCCTTATATTCTTGTGCTGGTTTTGTGGTGTAATAACCACAGAACAAGTAATAGATATACTCTTTATGTAATAAGTCTGTAGGAATAGCTTGATAGTTTTCAAAATCAACTATGACTATAATCTTAGAATCTAGTGTTCTCTCTATTATTTCTGAGTGTTTCCTACTATGTGAAATAACACTTTTTTCATACAATGCATCAATAAGTTTATTCTGTTGTTCAATCATAATGAGCGCCTCCCTCTCTAATACTATTTTATCTTTTTTTAAAAATAAAAATTTTAGTTAACGTCTGACAACAGCGAATATTAGGCACTTAAATGTAACGTTTAAAAACATAAAAAGAATTACGATTTAAAGGTATTCTTATGAACTGTACTGTCTTGTTATTTAGATATCTCTCAGACCATATAGGTGTTACTTCACTTTTTAGTCGTAAATATTCTATTGATTTTCTACTTAATCTAGCATACAATCATATACATCAATGGCACTCGGTGCGGAAGAAAATTCACGATTTATGTCGTGGTTTTTTTCTTTGTCTTAGAACTCAAAAAAGAGATAGCTTTCGCTATCTCTCAGACCAATTAAGTATTATGATCTTTTCTTTCTCTTAAGTAACATAGCACCTGCTACTGTCATCATAGAGATCCAGCTTGCAATTGATGTTGCATCACCTGTCTTAGCTGGTTTCTTATCCTGAGTAGGATCTTTAGGTGTATCCTTACCTGTTTCAGGATCTTTTGGAGTTTCCTTATCTACTTCATTAAGTCCAATTACTTTTACAGTAAAGTCATGACTTGCAGTCTTTCCTTCTGCATCAGTTACAGTGATACTAACAATCACATCTGTATCCTTCTTAGGAGTTGTTACTTTACCATCTAATGAGATAATACCTTCAGGACTTACCTTAGTAATAATAATACTATAGCCTTCTGGTACTTCAGGAAGTACAAACTGTGTCTGTCCTTTAGAAACAACTGACAGTACCTTATTTCCTGCTAGTAAATCATCTAGGATATCCTGTGATGATGGTTTAGCTGGAGTAACTTCTACCTTCTTGAAGTTTGCTTTTAGAGTAGTGTTTGTAGTTGCTTCAAATGTATATGGGTTAGAAGTACTTACTTCTCTTCCATTTTCATCTGTCCAGTTCACAAATTCATAACCTTTGTTTGCTTTTGCTGTTACAGTCACATTTGAACCTTCTTCATAAATACCATCTTCTTTATCCATTTTGACAGTACCCATGTTCTGATCACTTTCTACTGCAACTGTATACTTCTTATTTTCAACAGTTACTTTTACAACTACTTTCAAGCCATCTGGGTTTACAACGCCTTCTGGTAATGTAAGAGTACCTTCTAATACATATGTACCACATTCATTAGCCTTATAAGATGCTTTATTCCATGTTACGTCTACTTTTTCTGTTTCATTGTTTTCTAATGTAATAGATACTTTGTTTGGTAAATTTAATGAATCAAATGAAGTACCTTTTACTACAGTAAGATCATCTAGCTTCTGGATATCTGTAATCTTTACATCTGCTTCAGAAGACTTTTCAAACTTCGCAATTAAAGCTGTATTACCCTTAACGTTGAATGTATATTCTGCTTTATCAGATACTTTTTCACCATTAGGACGATACCATCCTTTAAATACATAACCTCTATTAGGTGTTGCAGTAATAGTTACAGACTTACCTGCTTTAACTTCCTGACCACCACTTACTTTACCACCTTTTTCTGCTTCTACATAAACAGTATAAGTGTTATTAGTTACATCTTTATTCGCAATATTGAATTCAGAGATAGCTACCCATCCATCATTTGATTCAGATGCTACAAACTTGAATCCATATACATTCTGTGTATCAAAAGTAAATGTTTTTTCTGACTTGTTAGCATCAAATGTCTGATCTTTCGCAACTTCTACCCATTCACCATTCTTTTCAGTCTGGATATAAAGTGAAGCTTTAGTCACCTGGCCACTGTTAGAATCCTGACGTGGTGTGAATGATACCTGATTGATTTCATAAGCTTTATCAAATGAAATTTCTGTCCAAATACTTCCATCAGCACCCTTACCTGTACCTGGAGCACCAGATGTTGTTGGAACCTTATCTTTTGTAGCTTGTGACCAGTCTGAATGCCAGATTGTAGATGGCTTATTGTCAAATGCCATACCGATAATACCTTCACTCTGACCACCGTGAGCTGTTGGTGTTTCTGATTCAGCTTTACCAGTCCAAGAAGCTTTATTATAAAGATCTACTTCTGGTGCTTTTTCAGTTACTACTACGTTATCAATTACTGCAGAAACTGTTTCTGTCTTAGAACCAATTCTTTCTAATGGTAAGGCAAATGTTGAATGTGTGATATTGTCTTTCTTCACCATATCATTGTGAATAAACTTACCTTTTGCATCACATACATATTCACCATTAACATAAAGACTTGTCTTCTGCTGAGCTGTAGTGATTTCAATATTGACTGTCTTACCTACTGGTAATTCATAGTCAAAATAATAGTTATAAAGTTCTCTTGTGAATCCTAACTTACCATCTTCCATGATTCTGATATCATGTGTTCCATAGTTCGCATCTGATTCAAATAGGATATCTCCTGGTTTAGCAGGTTTGTTTAGTTTAATATCAAATGATAGCTTATTACCATTACCAAGTTCTTTAATTGGAGAAGTGACATAACTTACACCATCTTTTAATACTAATGCATTATCCTTGATTTCAGTATTCTTTCCTTCTTTAAGGTCACGTTTGTTTTCAGAACTATCCTTTAAACCGTTATTGAAATCATAGCTTTCATAGTTTTCACCCTTTTTATTTTCTTTGTAATAAGGGTTTGTATTAGGTCCTGTTCCCTTATCCTGAGCCACTTTAGCAAGAGCATCAGCACTGCCTTTTTCCTTACCAGTCGCAGCCCATGTCTTTTCTGCATAGAATGGTAATGCATCAAAGAAACGCCAATATAAATCAGATTCACTTAGACCTGATGCGCTCTTATCGATATTATCACTCCATAATGCGAATGCAGCACCTAACATCTGATCATCACCAGCAGGAACATACTTATAAGAACCACCTTTGACTCTTACTTTGTTTGCTTCAAACTGATTGAAGATTCTATTTACGTTTAATAAATCTCCATAGGCATTGGCACGTCCTTTGTTTCCATTTGGAACCATATAACCAAAGTCATCAATTGTATTAATAAGCTTATAGCCCATATCATACATTTCAATACCATCTGCCCAGTCAGCTGACCAAAGGTTCATTTCTACATTATCAATAGCTTCTCTCTTAATCTGAGTCACTGGATTATCTTTGATCCAAGTTAAACCCCCCCACATACGTACTGTATTTGTTTCTTTTAGGTGAGGAACTAAATCATTAACGAATCCACGATATGCTGTGTAGTTTGATAAGAATTCATCTGCACCAATATGTACAGTTGTTTCTCCATCAAATACTGGATTAGCACCTTTTGTATAATCATCAAAGATTTCTTTGATCTTATCTTTTGTTTCTTTCTTAGAGACATCAAGATGGTCAATAAGTGGTCTATTTCTATTTAATGGTGATACCTTATTCTGAACCATTAATTCTGGCCATACTTTAGTAAATGAAGTGGCATGAGCTGGAACATCAATTTCAGGTACTACATTCATACCAAATGCTCTTTCACCCTGGATGAATTCTCTGAAGTCCTTCTTAGAAATAGAATAGTCTTTTGCAGTAGGTGTTTCACCTTTATCGTTAGATAATCCTGATTCTAGACGGAATGCTTCATAGGCTTTAAATGCTTCATTTTCATTATCACCTTTACCATATTGTTCTAAGAAGATATAGTTATCAGACAAATGAGTCTGTAAGTCATTCATCTTATAGTAACGCATTGTTCTTGCAACATCCTTCATCATATCTAATGAAACTGGTTTACGTGCTACATCGAATAAGAATCCACGTGTCTTGAAACGAGGATAGTCACGCATTTTACCAATCTTATAGCCTTCATTGTCTTCTTTATACATCTGAAGGATTGTCTGCATACCATACATGTTACCTGTTGTATGAACAGACGCAACATTGATACGGTCTTTCTGGATATCCATTGTATATCCTTCATCACCTAGAAGAGTATCTGGTGCTTTTAATTCAAAGTTGAATGCATTAGCCTGAGAAGCACCTTTTTTCACTGTAAGGTTAATACCTGTGAAATCTTTATAATCACGTACAAATTCATCTACAACAGCTTTTAACTTATCATCTGTATAAATCACTGTCTTTAATGAGTTAATAGAAATCTTTTCTGTTGAGTTTGAATGCCATTCCTGGATTTCTGGAATAACAGTAGGTTTTGTATTCTTATTTGCAGACTGTTCATTTATACCTTTTACAACATAGTCAATATCTGCAGTCTTCTTTTCTTTTCCAGTTTCAGTTTCTGTAACTACATAAGAGACCTTTACATTCTTATCAACTAATGGATGGACAATCTTACCATCTGCACCAATGATCTGTTCAAGATCTGCACCATTGATTCTTACAGTAAATCCTGCTGGTACAGCTGGCATATCTAATGTATTCACATCTGCTTCAATTGTCTTACTCTGAGATTCAATAGAAGAGACAACAGAGTTTAGAGTTGCTTTCTGTGCTGTTTGTTCATTAGAATAAACTTCCATTTCAGCAATACTTACGTTATTCCATGATGATGCTTCAGCAACAAAGTTACAAAGCTTTAATTCTTTTGCTTCAATAGGTTCATCGAACTTAACAACAACTTCGTTATTATAACCGTCACCCTTTTTTGTATTAGTAAAGCTCTTTGCAAGTTTTTCTACACCATCTTTATCTTTGTATTTGATATCAAAGCTTTTTACGTTAGATGGCATTGGAGCAACATCTCTTTCAAAGAAATGAATCTTAAGTTCCTTAACGAGAGTCAATCCAGCAAATTTAGTATTGAGCCAGATCTTAGTAGTTGGAGTTTCATAATCACTTGCCCAGCGGTTTGCTTTTTCTGTGCTTCCATCTTTTACTTTATCTGGGCTAAGTGTATTAGCTTCACTACTTGATGCAGTGACTGTAGCGTTTGCCATATGGTTCTTATTAGGCGTAGCATCTGCTTTTTCTACAATCTTACTATAGACTTCAATTTCATTGATTCCAACATTCTTCCAGTTGATTGTACCTCCATCTGCAGAAAGTACAGTTACCTTTACTTTAGTCGCTTGATGATCTTTATCTAACTGAATGATTTCATTCTGTTTAGCCTTAGTAGTCTTTCTATATACTTCTTTATATTGTCCGTTTTCTTCTAGTTCAATCTTATAGCCTAGAATATTCTGTGCATCATCAGTTCTTTCAAAATTGATATTAATTTGACGTACTGTCTTTTCTCCACCTAGATTAATTTCAATCCATTCATTGTCTGCCTTATTCTGTGCTGTTCCCCAGCGAGTCTTGATATCACCATCTACTGCTTTGCTTGGTGATGTAGAATCTACTTCATAACTACTTGCATTAACAGTACATCCTTTAGCAAGATTTAAGTTTTCTACAGCATAGACTGGTCTTACATCAACAAATGCAGCATTCGCAATCATGACAGTTGCAACTAATCCAATAACACCTTGTTTTTTGTTCATTATACGTTTTCCTTTCCTTTTTATATAGGACCAACAAAAAAAGACCAAAGTACCCCTCTTAAAAAGAAGGTTTACTCTGGTCTTGCCTAATTCAATAGTAACAATCCTATACGTTTTTCATACAGTGAAATGATAGCACTTACAATGTACTTATTCAAGTATTTTTTTAATTAATTGTCTTGTGTCTGATAAATTACTATTAAAATACTGTATTGGTAGAATATGCACTTTATCGAGGAGTATAATTATATATATAAATTATACATACAAGGAGGATTGAATTGTTATGGAATTAGGTTTAAAAGATCGAGTCGTTATCGTAACAGGAGCCGCTTCTGGTATTGGTAAAGCTATTGCGGAAGCATATGCAAAAGAAGGAGCAAAACTTGCATTAGCTGATTTAAATCTAGAAGGGTTGAATTCTTTAAAGACAGAACTAAAAGATAATGAAGTTTATGTTGAAAAAGTAGATGTTACAGACGAAAAGAACTGCAAAGATTTTATTAAAAATGTTGCTGAACATTTTGGAAAGATTGATGTTCTATGTAATAATGCAGGAACAGCTTTAATGGGTGATATTGCAACATTCCCTGAAGAAACATTCAGAAAACATGCAGAACTTATGATGTATGCACCAGTGAGATTAACTAATTTATGTATTCCTCATTTTAAGAAAAATGGCTGGGGAAGTGTTGTAAATACAGCTTCCATCTTTGGTAAACAGCCTGGAGGATTAATTAGTTATGATACTATTAAGGCTGCTGATATTATGATTACTAAAGATTATTCAAATTATTGTGCAGCATTTAATGTGAATGTAAATGCTGTGTGTCCTGGCCCTGTAGATACACCGTTATGGCATGCAGAAGGACAGTTAGGTGATCAATTAGCAGGTGCTACTGGTATGAGTCGTGATGAATCTATTGATTGGTTTGCTAAGGCAAATATACCAATGGGTAGATATGCTAAACCTGAAGAAATTGCATCAGCTGCTGTATTCTTATCTAGTGAACCAGCACATTATATTACTGGTGTTGCCTTAAATGTTGACGGTGGCATGGTAAAGTGCATATAGTCAATAATAATATATAATAATTATTGGTATTTAAACATATGGTGAAAGAATATGTCTTTTTGATAATCTGAATTGATTTTTTATTAACTTTCACATAGAATGGCATTTGTAAATGGCACTCAGTGCGGAAGAAAACTCACGATTTTGATGCGCCCCTGTCAAGTAGACAGGTAAAATAATTAAAAACATGTACCCATGCCAGCCACGTAGTGGCTGGCATTTTTTTATGCATAATGTGCCGCCTTATATT
>NZ_JBEHVX010000070.1:0-13828 GCF_040227455.1 Catenibacterium sp. RTP21428st1_D7_RTP21428_210409
GAAGAAAAGAAAGATACTTGGATATCTTTCTTCTGAAGAACTATTTCTTAACGAACTAGCTAAACTTAATGTAACTGATAATACCATTTTCTATAAAATCTAATTTATCTTCTTATTTCCAGTTTCTGCTTGCAATTCGGGTAAAAATTTACACATTTGTATGAGAACGCTTACAAGTTGTTGTTGTCTTTTATATAAAATTTTAGTAAAATAAAATTATATGATTTTAAGGAGGTTATAATATGGCTAAAATCATGGCGGTAAACGCTGGTAGTTCATCATTAAAATTCCAGTTATTAGAAATGCCTTCAGAACTAGTAATCTGCTCAGGTATTGTGGAAAGAATTGGACTAGAAGAAGGAATTTTTACTATTAAGCATAATGGACAGAAGAAAACAGAAAAATTACCTATTCCAGACCATAAGGTCGCTGTTTCTTTATTGTTAGAAGCATTAGTGAAGGAAAAAATTGTTGAAAAGCTAGAAGAAATTGAAGGGGTAGGACATCGTATTGTACACGGTGGTGAATACTTTGATTCTAGTGCTGTTGTAAATGAAGACGTAGTAAGTAAGGTAGAAGAGTTATGTGAATTAGCACCACTACATAACCCTGCACACTTAGTAGGATATCGTGCATTCAAAGAAGCTCTTCCAGGAGTAGGACATGTATTCGTATTTGATACAGCATTCCATCAGACATTGGATAGAGAAAGATATTTATATCCATTACCATTAGAATATTACACAGACTATAAGATTAGAAAATATGGTGCACATGGTACAAGTCATAAATATGTTTCTGAACAGGTTATTAAAGAATTAGGTAATCCAAAACATTCACGTATCATCGTATGTCATTTAGGTAATGGCGCATCACTTTCTGCAGTATTAGATGGTAAGTGTATTGATACATCAATGGGATTCACACCACTAGCAGGTGTAATGATGGGATCTAGATGTGGTACAATCGATCCATCTATCATGCCTTATTTATGTAAGAAATTGAATAAAACACCTGATGAAGTATTAGATATCTATAATAAGAAATCAGGAATGCTTGGTATTTCAGGTATTTCTTCAGATTCACGTGATATTGAAAATGCTTTATTCAATGAAGGTGATGAACGTGCATTATTAACTGGTTTATTATATTCACGTATTGTTTCTAAATATATTGGTCAGTATTTCGTTGAATTAGGTGGCTTAGATGCGATTGCCTTCACTGCGGGTGTAGGTGAAAATGCTGCTTACTTAAGACGTTTGATTATCGATGATTGTTCTCGTGCACTAGGTGTATTCCTCAATGAAGAATCAAATGCGATTCGTTCAGACGAAAATAGATTAATCTCTCATCAGTTCTCTAAGATTGATGTCTTTGTAATCCCTACAAATGAAGAAGTAGAAATCGCTAGAGATACTATGAAACTATTACATTTAGGATAAAATGACAGACAGAAGTCATATATTGATTTCTGTCTTTTTTATTTCTATGAAAGTATGTTAAAATGGGGGAAAAGGTGGGTTAAATTATGGATAAAATAATTAATTTATTAAAACAATATAAACAAGTATTCTTATATCGTCATATTAATCCTGATTATGACGCTTTTGGTTCTACTGTAGGTATGTATTATTTCTTAAAAGAAAACTTTCCAGAAATCAATGTTGTGTTAAAAGGGAGCTTTGATAATGTTTTATGGGAAAAATTCAATGCCCCTATAGATGAAGAAAAAGAACTTCCTACTCTAGGTATTGTGATTGATACAGCTAATCGTGAACGTATTGATGGTGATATTTCAGTATGTGAGAAGATCATTAAGATTGATCATCATATCGTCGTAGATTCTTATGGAGATATCAATATTGAAGATGCCACTGCATCAAGTGCTTCACAGATTGTTTCTCTATTATTAGAAGAAGTAAAGGATAATTATTCTTTAAATGAACAAGGTGCACGTGCTTTATATATGGGTATTATTGGTGATACAAATAGATTTATGTATCGCTCTACTGATGAGCGTACATTCAAGGCAGCTTCTTATTTATTGGAATCAGGTATTAATATTGAAGAAATCTATCAAACAATGTATTTAAGAGAAGAAAAAGATTTAAAAGTCACGCAGTTTATCTTGAACAATTATAAAGTCAATGATAAAGTGGCTTACTATATATTGAAGGATGAAGACCTTAAAGAATTAGGTATTAGTCGTGAAGAAGGTTCTAGCTACGTCAATACACTTGCAAATGTCAAGGAATTTGAAGTCTGGTGTGCTATTACAGAAAATACGAAAGATAATGTCTATCGTGTCTCTATTCGTTCTAGAAATGCGATTATTAATGAAGTGGCTGCTAAGTTTGGTGGGGGAGGACATGCCCTTGCTTCAGGTGCAACACTTTCGAGTCTAGATCAGCTTGAGGACTTACTTTCATCTCTTCATGATGCAATAAGTATGATATAATGAAAAAAATGAGGTGAAATAAGATGAAATCTAAAATCATGGTTGTAGATGATGAAATGCATATTAGAGAATTGGTGCGTTTCTATCTTGATAAAGCAGGTTTTGATACAATTGAAGCAGCTAATGCTGAAGAAGCATTGGATATAGTAGAAAACCAATATATTGATTTGGCTGTTGTTGATATCATGATGCCCGGAATGGATGGTTTTGAACTTGTTGAACAAATGAGACAATATCGTGAATTCCCGGTCATTATGTTGACAGCTAAATCACAATCAAAAGATAAATTAAGAGGATTCTCTTTAGGTATTGATGACTATGTTACAAAACCTTTTGACCCAGATGAATTAATGGCGCGTGTTAAAACAATCTTAAAGCGTTATAGTATTAATTCTTCTAATGTAGTGAAGATTGGTGATGTCATCTTTGATGGTGATAAATATGAAGTGCGTTATCAGGATCAGATTATCCATCTTCCTTTAAAACAGTTTGAATTGGCATTTGAACTCGCAAAGAATCCTAATCAGATTTTCACGAGAGAACAGCTTATTGAAAAAATCTGGGGAATGGATTATGACGGTTTTGATCGTACAGTAGATGTTCACATTAAGCGTATTCGTGAGAATCTTGGACATCTCCCAGGATTCAAAGTTGTGACAGTACGTGGCTTAGGTTATAAAATAGAGGTTGAGTAATGAAGTCTATTTATAGTAAACTTATAATTGGCTTTTTATTAACATCTTTATTAAGCTTTTCAATCTGTTGTTTCTTTACAATCAGATCTTATAATCGTGACTCTGATCAACTGGCATTAGAAGAGTTAGAACATTCTTCCAATCATATTGCAGATTTGATCAAGTTAATTGATGATAAGAATCAGGATAAGATTTTAGCAGATTATTCAGAAACATCAGAAATGTCTTTCACCGTCACATGTGAAGGACAGACCAAAAGTTATGGACATGTTAATAAGAAACTTATACTTAAAGATGATGAATTAAAAACACTTGCGACTTCTAAAGAAAAGTCATTACGTAGCGAAGGAATCATTTCGCAATATGCAAAAGCATTTAAGATTGATAATCAAACATATGTGATTACAGTTCAGAAGGATTTTTCTGCTACAAAAGATATCTTTATGAAGTCTTATACAAGTGCAGCTATCATCTTTATGATGACAGGAAGTATTGTCTTCCTGATTGTTGCAGATATTATTGTGAAACCAATCTCACGTCTCACAAAGGTCACTGATGAGCTTGCGAAAGGGAATTATAAGGTGCGTGTCAATTATGAAGGAAAGGATGAAATATCCTCATTGTATGCTTCCTTCAATCAAATGGCAGTCAGACTCGCTAAGCAGGAAACAATCCGACAACAATTTATATCGGATGTATCTCATGAGTTCCAGACGCCTTTAACGGCTATTAGTGGATTTGCGACAATATTAAAGAATGAGAATCTGACAGATGAACAAAGACAGAAATATGCTGATATTATATTGTTCAACTCAAATCGTTTGTCTCATCTATCTAAGAATATGCTTCAATTAACATTATTAGATGGTGAAGATACATCATTAGATAAGAGTGAGTTCCCACTTATTGAACAGCTTAATCGTGTTATTGAGATGGAAGATAATGCGGCTTTAAGTAAGGATATTGAAATAGAATTCATTCATCCTAAAAAAGAATTCATTATTGAAGCCGATGAAAGCCGTATGGAACAGGTATGGATCAATTTATTAAGTAATGCGATCAAGTATACGAATGAGCATGGTGTAGTGACAGTAGAAGTGAGAAGAACAGCCACTGAACTACAGGTAAGATTTGAAGATACAGGTGTGGGAATGAGCCAGGATGCTATTTCTCATATCTTTGAAAGATTCTATAGACAGGATAAATCACGTACAATTGAAGGAAATGGACTTGGTTTATCTATAGTAAAAAGGATTATTGATTTACATCACTATAAAATAGATGTAGAATCACAAGAAGATGTTGGTTCTGTATTTACTGTTTATATCCCATATGAGATGTTTACAGGACTCACAAAAAAGAAAAAGGATTAGTGAAGATGGAAGAGTTAAAGAGAAAGATTTTAGAAGACGGATATGTTATTAATGAGAATGTATTAAGAGTAGATAGTTTTTTAAATCATCAGATTGATGTAGAACTATTTAATAAGATTGCAGATGCATTCTATGAAAGATATAACAATAAACCAATCAACAAGATTGTTACTATTGAAGCAAGTGGTATTGGTTTAGCTGTTGTCGTTGCACAGAAATTCAATAATTGTCATGTAGTATTTACTAAGAAAGGTTCTTCTGCAATTACTGACAATGATTTCTATACTACAGAAATTCATTCTTATACTAAGAATAAAGACTATATTGGACAGATTTCTAAGAAGTATTTAAGTCCAGAAGACCATGTATTAATCGTGGATGATTTCTTAGCTAATGGTGAAGCTGTTATGGGCATGATTGACTTATGTCATCAGGCAGGAGCAACAGTTGAAGGTATTGGTATTGTCGTTGAAAAAGGATTCCAGCAGGGAAGACATAGAATTGAAGAAGCTGGATATGAAGTACAGTCTCTTGCAATCGTAAAGGGCTTTGAAGACGGCAAAGTTATTTTAGATTAGAGAGGAATAACATGTATTTAAAACGAATTGAACTTCATGGTTTTAAATCCTTCGCGGATAAAAGTGTAGTTGAATTCATGCCAGGTATTACTGGAATAGTAGGACCTAATGGATGTGGTAAATCAAATATTACTGATGCCATTCGCTGGGTACTAGGAGAAAAGTCTGCAAAGGCAATGCGTGGAGAAACAATGACGGATGTCATTTTCTCTGGAAGTGAAGATCGTAAAGCACAGGGTGAAGCAGAAGTGACACTTGTCTTTAATAACGAAGATCATTTTCTTGATTTTAATTCTAATGAAATAGAAATCACACGTCGTCTTTATCGTACAGGTGATTCTGAATTCTTATTAAATAGAGAACAGTGCCGTTTAAAGGATATTACTGATTTGATTATGGATACAGGTCTTGGTAGAGATTCTTTATCTATTATTTCTCAGAATAATATCAATGAGTTTGTGAAAAGCAAACCAGAAGATCGACGTGCGATGTTTGAAGAAGCAGCAGGTGTTGCAAAATATAAGAAACGTAAGATTGAAACAGTCAGAAAGCTTGAACGTACAACAGACAATTTAGACCGTGTTCAGGATATCTGTAGTGAATTAGAACGACAGATAGGACCATTGAAAAGACAAAAAGAAAAGGCTGAAACATATTTAGAGTTCAAAGAAGAACTTCAGGAAGTAGAAGTTTCAGTGCTAGTAAAGGAAATCAGTACTCTTTCTGAAGAATTAAAGACTTTAAATAAAGAGTTAGAAGACCTAGAAAATGAACGTATTACCAATGATGGTGCTGTTATTCTTGATGAAAAGCAGAGTGAAGAACTTGAAAAGAAGATGTATGCACTTGACCAGGAAGTCAATGAACTTCAGGAAAAGCTATTAGAGGCAATGAATGAAGTCAGCAGTCTTGAAACACAGAAGGTTGAAATTGATGCCAATCGTAAGCATATATTAGAAACAACAAGCCAGGAAGATATAGAACAAAAGAAAGCAAGTATGAAGTCTATTCTTCAAGATGCGATTATAGATTATAACGATAGAGTGAAGCGTTATAATGATGTCAAGAAAGAAAAGAATGATTTGGCACAGAAAGATTCTTTAAATAAGAAACAGCAGGCAAATCTTCGTTCGTTAATTGAAAAGAAGAATATTGACATTCATAATTCTCGTACTGAGAAGACAAGACTGACTGATATTATTGAGAATAAGAGTGGCTATAGCTATGGTGTACGTACTATTTTAGGTGCGAAGAATTCTTTATCTGGTATTTGTGGTACTTTAGGTGATCTGATTGAAACAGAAGAAACCTATGAAACAGCACTTGCAACAGCGCTAGGTGGGGCAGTTCAATTTATTGTCACTCGTACAAATGATCAGGCAAAAGAAGCTATTTATTTCTTGAGAAAGAATAAGGCAGGACGTGCAACATTCCTACCTATTGATACAATGAAACCTAGATTATTAAGAGATGAAGCAAAGATGCTTGCTGAACAGTCTCTTGGATATTTAGGTGTAATGAGTGATTTTGTGACTTATGATAAGTCTATTAGTGATGTTATATTAAACCAGTTAGGTAATACAATTGTAGCTGATCATCTAGATCATGCGACAGAAATCGCAAAGTCTATTTATCATCGCTATCGTGTTGTCACCCTTGAAGGAGATATCATCAATGTAGGTGGTTCTTTAACTGGTGGGGCAAATAAGCATACAAATAATTCAATGATGTCTAAAAGAGAATTAGAACGTGTGTCTCATACATTGGATCAACAAGAAAAAGATCTTAATAAGATGAAGTCCGATCTTCATACATTAGAAAATGAGGGAAGAGAAATTGGACAGCTCTTTATGCAGAAACAGATGTCTCTCGCAAAACTTGAACTTGTTGTCACAAATAAGAAGAATGAATATGAAGTTGCTAAGGCTGATTATGAAAACTTGACACACCAGAGTGTCGAACTTGATGAAGTCATCAAAGGCACTCAAAACAATGAATTACTCGATCGTTTAAATGATGCAAAAAGACGTCGTGATGAATTAAAAGAAACAATTCAGGCAAAACGTACAATCCGTATGGGTTATGTGAATGAAAACGAAGAAGTCTCTCGTCGTTTACGTGAACATCGTGCTGCTTTAAAAGATGTAGAAAGTCAGAGTACGGATAAGAAGGTCGCAAAGTCTCGTTTAGAAACAGAAATTCAGAACTACTTATTAAGACTTAATGATGCATATGCAATGACTTTTGAACATGCGCAGGAAAAAGCCGATATGTCTATTGATATCGATAAGGCTAAGGATAAAGTACGTGATTTAAGACAGCGTATAGCGTCACTAGGACATGTCAATGTAGAATCAATTGAACAATACAATGATGTAAGTACACGTTATGAAACACTAAGTACACAGCGTTCACAATTATTAGAAGCACAGGATAGCTTATTAAAAGCTATTAAAGATATGGATGCTATTATGGTTGAGAAGTTCAGCGCTTCATTTGAAGCAATCAATAAGGCGTTCAACGATGTATTCCGTTATTTATTTGGCGGAGGACATGCTTCACTTAAATATACTGATCCAGATAATATTCTAGAAACAGGTATTGATATTGAAGCACAGCCACCTGGAAAGGCTGCTAAGCTGCATTCTTTCTCAGGAGGAGAAAATGCACTAATCGCATTAAGCTGTTTATTTGCGATGATCAGCGTAAAGCCATCTCCTTTATGTATTCTCGATGAAGTAGAAGCGGCACTTGATATTGCGAATGTAGAGCGTTTTGCGAAGTATTTGCGTAGTTTCTCAGATCAGACACAATTTATTGTCGTTACACATCGTGAAGGAACTATGGCTGAATGTGACCTATTATACGGGGCTACAATGCAGGAAAAAGGTGTCACTAAGCTTGTCAGTGTTAAGCTTAAGGATGCCACTGAATATGCAAGCAGTTAGGAGGATGCATTATGGGATTTTTTCAAAAGATTAAAGAAACATTTGTAGGTAAGTCTACAAAACAGAATGAGAAGTATGTTGCTGGTCTTGATAAATCATCTGCTTCTTTCTCATCTAAAATTAATGCGTTAGCCGCAAGATATCGTGAAATCAACGATGAATATTTTGATGAGTTAGAAAATATCCTGATCATGAGTGATGTTGGTGTCAACATGGTTATGAAGATTGTAGATGAAATCAAGAAGGAAGTACGTCTTGAAAATATCAAGGATCCTCATGCGATTAATGATATTATCGTTGATAAGATGTTTGTCATCTATGCCAATGATTCATATATGACAACTAAGATCAACTATGCAGAAAATGACTTAACAGTCATCTTGATGGTTGGTGTCAATGGTGCAGGGAAAACAACTACTATCGCTAAGCTTGCCAATAAGATTATGCATGAAGAAGGCAAGAAGGTTATGGTGGCTGCCGGTGATACATTTAGAGCTGGTGCTATAGAACAGCTTGCTGAATGGGCAAACCGTTTAAATATTCCTTGTGTTAAGGGAAAAGAAGGAGGAGATCCTTCTTCTGTTATCTTTGATGCATTAGAACAGGCAAAAGCAGGCGGTTATGATGTACTCATCTGTGATACAGCAGGACGTTTACAGAATAAAGTAAACTTAATGAAAGAACTTGAAAAGATGAATCGTATCATCAAGAGAGTTGTACCAGAAGGACCTCAGGAAACATTACTTGTAGTAGATGCAACAACAGGTCAGAATGGTATTTCACAGGCTGTAGAATTCTCTAAGATTACAGATATTACAGGTATCGTCCTTACTAAGATGGATGGTACTGCCAAGGGTGGTATTATTCTTTCTATTAAGGATATGTTGAATATCCCTGTTAAGTTTATTGGTCTAGGTGAAAAGATTGATGACTTACAGGAATTTGATCTTGAACAGTATATTTATGGTTTGTGTAATGATCTAATGGAGTAAGATGATGGATGAAGAGTTAAAAAAGAAAGAACAAGTCATCCTCTTGATGGATTGTTATAGAGAATTGTTGACAGACAAACAGAAACAGTATCTTTCTCTCTACTATGAGGAAGATCTGTCTTTATCAGAAATAGCTGAAGACTTAAGTGTTTCTAAAAATGCTGTTTTTGATAATATTAAGCGTTCTGTGATGAGTTTAGAGAAGTATGAATCTAAATTACATATTCTTGAAAATCATCGTAAGAGACTTAATTTAATTAATAAGATTGAAGAAGAAAAGAATAAGAAGCATGAAGATATTGATGAATATCTTGAAATGCTGAAGAATATCTAGGGAGGTAATTATGGCTTTTGAATCTTTATCAGATAGACTCCAAGAGACATTAAAAAAGGTAACAGGACAAGCGACTCTTACTGAAGCAAACATGGAGGAGATGCTTCGTGAAATCCGTTTGGCTTTACTTGAAGCCGATGTTAACTACCAGGTAGTTAAAGAGTTTATTGCAAATACAAAAGAAAAAGCAATCGGTCAGAACGTTATTGGTTCATTAAAACCAGGACAGGTTCTTGTTAAGATTGTTCATGATGAATTAGTATCATTACTTGGTACAGAAATGGTGACTGTAGACTACTCTAAAGATCCTACAATCATCATGATGGTTGGTTTACAGGGTTCAGGTAAAACTACAACTGCTGGTAAGATTGCTAAATTAATCACTGAGAAACAAGGTAAGAAGCCTTTATTGGTTGCTGGCGATATTTATCGTCCTGCTGCCATTGATCAGTTAAAGACATTAGGGGCACAACTTAATATTCCAGTATTCTCTAAAGGCACTGATACACCTGTAGAAACAATCGTTACTGAAGCTTTAGCTAAAGCGCGTGATGATCACAACGATGTAGTGATCATCGATACTGCTGGTCGTTTACAGATTGATGAAAAGTTGATGCAGGAGCTTGCAAACGTTAAAGAAATTGCCCATCCTGATGAAATCCTTTTAGTTGTTGACTCATTAGCTGGTCAGGAAATCGTTAATGTTGCTTCAACATTCAATGATAGACTAGGAATCACTGGTGCAGTTTTAACTAAGTTAGATGGTGACGCACGTGGTGGGGGTGCCCTCTCTATTAGACATGTCACTCATGTCCCTATTAAATATATCGGTACAGGTGAAAAATTAGACGAAATCGATTATTTCTATCCTGACCGTATGGCAGATCGTATCCTTGGTATGGGGGATGTTGTTTCCCTTGTAGAAAAGGTACAGGATGTTTATGATGAAAAAGAAAGTATGAAAGCTTTCAATAAGATGAAAGCCGGTACTTTTGGTTTAGATGATATGCTTGATCAGATGAAGAAACTTCAAAAGATGGGTCCTTTATCTGGTTTATTAAAGATGATTCCAGGAATGCCTAAGATTCCTAATTTAAATGATGATGATGCCGCTGCTAAGATGAAGATGACTGAATCAATCATTTATTCTATGACTAAAGCAGAACGTGCAAATCCTGATATGATTAATTCATCACGTAAAGAAAGAATTGCTAAGGGTTGCGGTCAGTCTGTGACTGAAGTGAATAAGCTATTAAAACAGTTTGAACAGTCACGTAAGGTCATGAAGCAGTTAGGTAACATTGATCCCACAACTGGTATGCCAACACAAAGACCAATGAAGACTCAGCAGCAGTTCAATCCTTATCGTAAAAAGACAAGACATAAGAAAAAGAAGAAATAAAACCTCCTCGGAGGTTTTTTCTTTAGAATTATTTAAGAATTTCATCACGAATCTTTTTATTTTTAGTCACTATACTTATAAGCGAAGGAGGGATACATATGTTTGAAACATTTATGTTCACATTATTATTTCCTGTTATTATGATCAGTATTATCGCTTATTTAAGTACATTGACTCGCTGATTATGAAGAAGGGGAGTTAAGTTAATGAAACATACAATATTACTTGTAGAAGACGAGTTAGGTATTAGAGAAACAGTTAAGATTTTTTTAAAGAGTCAGAATTATGAAGTCATTGAAGCGGAGAATGGAAAAGAAGGGCTTATTGCACTTCAAAACAATGATATTCATTTAGCTATTGTAGATATTATGATGCCTGTTATGGATGGGCTGACTATGACAATGAAACTTCGTGAAGTATCAGATATTCCTGTGATCTTCTTGACAGCGAAAACAGAAGATATTGATAAGATTACAGGACTTAATCTAGGGGCAGATGATTATATCACTAAACCTTTTGAACCTATGGAACTTATTGCAAGAGTGAATTCTAATTTAAGACGCTATGAACAAATCTTAAATTTAAAGGGAAGTACACAGACACCAAGTAATCAGCTTATTGTAGGAGGTTTAGTATTAGACCAGGCAACTAAAGAAGTCTTTGTGAATGGTCGTTCAGTAAGACTCACTAAGAAAGAATTCCAGATATTAGAACTACTAATGAGTTATCCTGGTAAGGTGTATTCTGCAGAAGAAATCTATGAATCTATCTGGGAAGAAACAGCCATTAATACAGAAACAATCATGGTTCATGTAAGAAGGCTTAGAGAAAAGATTGAAGCCAATCCTAAACATCCTGAGTATTTGAAGGCTGTCTGGGGTGTTGGCTATAAAATAGAAAAGATGGAGTGATGACAATGAAGAAAAGACGTATATTTATTATTGGCTTAATTGTCTTATTATTGGCTTGTCCGAGCTGTATGATTTATATCACAGTCAAACAGCAGGATGGTTATAAGAAAAGAGTCGCAGACAATACGAATGAATATATGCTGCAGTTTCTTACAATGGCAGTTGAATCAAAAACAGATCCTGATTATAAGCCTTTAAATTTTAATGGGCTAGATGAAAAATCACAAGAAGCAGCTACTGCGACGATGAATGAAATATTCAAAACTGTTTTAGATATGGAACAGGATGATGATGGATTTCACTATGTAGCATATAATGAAAAGACAAGACAGTATTATAAGAATCAGAAATCTTATTATCCTGTCGCCTATGAAGAATTTTTTAAATCTAGTGCGCGTTCGAAATATTTTTACACGGATACTGTAGCTCTTTTTGATGAAAGTGATATTATTAGTAACCTTGATGCAGGATATAAGCTCGAAGAAGGAAAAGATGGAAAAAGATCTTTACTTAAAGTATATAATACGTATGTAGATTTAAATCAGGTAAGTATTAATTTACCTAAAGATATAGAAATGACTTATTATTGTACAATGTATGAATCGCCTATGACATATATTGAACGTAATTTTGTGGATGAATATGATATTGCAGTCCTTTCAGGAGTTGCTCTTCTTCTGGGTTTAGTTATCTTTATATATATTTTAATGAATTCATTAGAAGTAGAAGAAGTTATTAATCCATATCGCACAATTAAACAATGGAAGCTATTAACTGTTATTATCATTATTGGATTAACTAGTTTTATTTTTATAGGGGCATCAGGAGTAACAGGTGCTCTTGTGATGATGGGAGAACTTCAAGGTGCCCTTGCAAGACATAATATAGCTTATGCTACATCTATCAGTTATGGCCTCTATTTCTTCTGTATGCTCATTTTCTATTTCTTGTTCTCAATGTTATGCTTTACTGTGAAGTATATGCTTATGAATGGAATGGACTATTTTAGAAACAATACATGCATTTATGCCCTTTATGCAAAAACAAAGGAACTAGGTAATAGAGTGACTGAATTTGATTTGAAGGATAATATCAATCAGGATATCTTGAAATTTACTATCTGTAATGCATTGCTCGTTATTATTTTATATGTCATTTCACCTAGTAAGACAATCTTTGCGATTATCTATGTAATGATCTCTTTCTTATATATAAGAAAGCAGTCACTGAAGGTAAAGAATGATTATGAAAATATGCTTAACTTTACAGAACAGCTTTCTCATGGTCACTTTGATACAGAAATAGAAGATGATCTAGGTATTTTCAACAGTATGCGTAATCGCTTAAATAACCTGAAAACTGGTTTTGAAGCAGCTGTAAAGGAAGAAACAAAATCACAGAATATGAAGACAGAACTTATTACCAATGTCTCTCATGATTTAAAAACACCTCTTACATGTATTAAGAACTATGTTATTTTACTTAAGAATACACAAGCTGATGAAGCAACAAGAACTGAATATTTAAACCAGTTAGAAAAATATACAAATAGACTTTCCAATCTCATTCAGGATCTCTTTGATGTTTCTAAAGCCTCTAGTGGTAATATTGACCTTCATCCTATTGATTTAAGATTACAAGCGTTAGTTGATCAGTCCTTAGCTGAATGTATTGAAGTATTAGAATCTAAAGATATCCAGGTCATTAAGAATGTCGAAGATGTTGTTGTACACTTAGATGGAGATAAGACATATCGTGTCTTTGAAAACCTATTAACTAATATTGGTAAGTATGCCATGCCACATAGTCGAGCTTATATTGATATTCATGAGGAAGAAGACTATGTTTCAGTCATATTCAAGAATATGAGTGAAGTAGAAATGAACTTCTCTAGTGAAGAAATCCAGGAACGTTTTGTACGTGGAGATAAATCCCGTCATGAAACAGGCAGCGGTCTAGGACTCGCGATTGCGAAAAGCTTTGTCGTTGCTCAGGGTGGTACATTTGATATAGAAATAGATGGTGATCTCTTTAAAGTCATCATGACATTTAAAAAAAAGCCCGAATTGCAAGCAGAAACTGGAAATAAGAAGATAAGTTAGTTATTATAGAAAATAGTATTACCAGTTACATTAAG
>NZ_JBEHVX010000071.1:0-13452 GCF_040227455.1 Catenibacterium sp. RTP21428st1_D7_RTP21428_210409
TTTTTTCTAAATTATTCAAACTTGTTTTTAAGTTTGTCTTTTTTTATACGTTTTGATTGATTTTTGTTTCACACTTAATCCTCCCATCTATATACTCATTATAGCGTTAATTCTAGCATTATACTAATAATAGTGGGATTTAGTTTAAATAAAATTTCTGTAAAGATAGTGTAAAATTTGTTCATTTCATATATTTTGTAAGAATATAAAGCTATTTTTGGACATTTTCCTAAAAATGTCTAAATGAACATTGGTCAGTTTTATTGACTTTTATCAGTAACATTCTAAAATGAGGATTAGTGAAAGAGAGAGGATGTTGATTATGAATACATTAGATAAAGTATCACATGCAGCTGAAAGAAAAGCGATGGAAGTTGCGATTGATCATATTGTGAAGGGGTTGGATAAAGACCGTACAGGAGAATATTTGAAGCTCATTGACTTGGCTGAAAAGTTTTATGGTAAAGGGCTTAGTAAAGAAAGCTATGACGCAGCGAGAATTGCGGTACAGGATCCAAGCAACAAATGGGTGAATTACATTAATAGTGTGATTGATGAAGCTAATCCAGAATTCATTAAGAAGACAGCTTTGAATCTTGGCTATGAAGCATTCTTTAGAGGTACAAAAACAATCCGTGAAAACAGAAAAAAATATAATTGTAATATCCCTTGGCTCATTCTTTTTGATCCAACAAGTGCCTGCAATATGCATTGTGAAGGATGCTGGAGTGGTACTTATGGACATAAAAGCAACTTAACTTTTGAAGATATGGATAAGATTGTCACACAAGGTAAAGAATTAGGTGTCTATCTTTACTTATTAACTGGTGGGGAACCACTTGTAAAGAAGAAAGAAATCATTAAATTAGCTGAAAAGCATAATGATGTAGAATTCGCAATCTTCTCTAATTCTACTTTGATTGATGATGCGTTCTGTAAAGAACTTGTTAGACTTGGTAATATTACATTCTTATTATCAATTGAAGGTACTCCAGAAACAAATGATGCAAGACGTGGTGCAGGTCATTTTGAAGCTGTTATGAAGGCTATGGATCTCTTAAAGAAATATGGTATTGTCTTTGGTACATCTATCTGCTATACAAAATATAATGTAGAAGCAGTCACAAGTGATGAATTCTTTAAGATGATTACTGATAAAGGGGCTCGTTTTGGTTTCTATTTCCATTATATGCCAGTAGGAAACAACGCAGTTACTGACTTACTTCCTACAATCCAGCAGAGAAAATATATGATTGATCGTATTAGATATATCCGTTCTGATGAATGTAATATTAACTTCTATCCAATGGATTTCCAGAATGATGGTGAATATGTTGGTGGATGTATTGCAGGTGGTAGAAACTACTTCCATATCAACTCTAATGGTGATGCAGAACCATGTGTATTTATTCATTATTCAAATACAAATATTCATGATAATTCTATTCTTGAAATGTTGCAGTCACCTTTATTCATGGCTTATCATGAAGGACAGCCATTTAATGAAAACCATTTAAGACCTTGTCCAATGTTAGAAAACCCATCATTATTAAGAGAAATGGTGAAACGTACAGGTGCGCATGATACAAATATGGAATCTCCTGAAACAGCAGACCACTTATGTGATAAATGTGAAGACTATGCAAAAGAATGGGCGCCTATTGCAGAAGAATATTGGAAGGATCATAAGCATCCTCGTCCTAAATATGAAAACTATGCACCTAAGAGAATGGAAGAATTAGGCTTACGTAACGAAGAATAACTATGGGGCAGTAGAGATACTGCCTTTTAGTATGCAATTTAGTTATAGTGCCTTTCAGCATTGGTATTTTACTTTTATTTCTTTGTTGTTTAGAATGGTGTCATGGAGGTAAATTATGACATTCACAAACAAGGATTTAAAAAACATGATCATCCCATTGTTCTTTGAACAATTATTAGTCATGTTAGTAGGTATTATAGATACTTTTATTGTGAGCTTTGTGGGAGAAAGTGCGGTATCAGGGGTTTCACTTGTAAACTCATTTAATACAATCTTTATTTATTTGTTTACAGCACTTGCATCGGGTGGGGCAGTTGTGATCAGCCAATATATTGGACGTAAAGAACAAGAAGCCACTAACCGTGCTTCAGGACAGTTATTGATGTTTTCTATTGTCTTCTCATTTATATTGATGATACTTGTCTTGATTTTCAATGAGTCACTTTTAAGACTCTTATTTGGTCGTGTAGAAAACTCAGTAATGCAGGCTTGTATCACCTATTTAAGAATATCAGCTTATTCTTATCCAGCCCTCGCTATTTATAATGCAGGTGCTGCTTTATATCGCTCTATGGCTAAAACATCTACAACTATGTATATTTCTATCGCATCTAATATTATTAACTGTATTGGAAACTGCATAGGTGTTTTTGTTTTACATGCTGGTGTGGCAGGTGTTGCCTATCCTTCACTGATTGCTAGAGTTTTTTCTGCAGTAGTGATTACATTCTTATGCTTCAATAAGACACTGACTACTTATTATGAAAAGAAGCATATATTTGTATTTGATGCTAAGATGTTGAAAAGAGTATTGAATATTGCGGTTCCTAATGGGATTGAACAAGGGATCTTTCAGTTAGTTAAAGTAGCCTTGAGTTCAGTTGTTGCTTTATTTGGTACTTATCAGATTGCAGCCAATGGTGTGGCCCAAAGTATCTGGTCACTTGCAGCCTTAGTGGGTGTTACAATGGGTCCTGTCTTTATTACGGTCATAGGACAGTGCATGGGAGCAAAGGATATAGATAATGCACATTATTACTTTAAGAAGCTGATGAAGATCACAGTAATCTTCTCTATTATATGGAATGCATTCATTCTTCTTATTACTCCACTATTCTTACAATATTATCAATTATCATCAGAAACTAAACATCTAGTCTTTGTTTTGGTTATTATTCATAATATTTTTAATACGATTGCGTTCCCGTTCTCTGGACCACTTTCAAATGGATTACGTGCGACAGGAGATGTCAAATATACAATGATTGTATCAATCTTGAGTACAGTCGTCGTAAGAGGAATACTCTCTATTATATTTGGTATTACATTCAATCTAGGTGTGATTGGTATTGCCTTAGCAATGTGTGCTGATTGGTCAATGCGTGCTATTGTATTCCATTTACGTTATAAATCAGATAAGTGGACACAGTTTACTGTTATTGAATAAAGAGACATTTCGTCTCTTTTTTGTGTATAATGAATTAGAGGTGGTTATATATGCAGAAAATAATGATTGTAGAAGATAATGAAATTATTGCATCTTCTATAAAAAAACATCTAGAAAAGTGGAATTATGATGTGTTTGTAGTCAATGATTTTGAAAATGTCTTAGAAGACTTTAGAAACTATGAACCATTACTTATCTTATTAGATATCTCACTGCCCTACTATAATGGCTATTACTGGTGTCAGGAAATAAGAAAAGAATCAGAAGTACCGATTATCTTTATTTCTTCTACAAGTGAGAATATGAATATCGTTATGGCAATGAATATGGGGGCAGATGATTTTATTAATAAGCCTTTTGACTTAACGGTACTCACGGCTAAGTTACAGGCAATACTTAGACGTACCTATTCATTTAATAAAACACAAAATGTCTTGAACTATCACTCACTGACTCTTGATTTATTAAAAGGTGTCATTAGCTATCATGAAGACTCTATAGAACTCACTAAAACAGAACTTAAGATCATGCAGATATTATTTGAACATGCCGGACAGATTGTCTCTAGAGATACAATCATGGAAGCTCTCTGGCAAAGTGAAGCCTTTGTAGATGATAATACATTAAGTGTAAATATTAATCGCTTAAGAAAGAAATTAGATGCTTTTTCTTTACCACAGCTTATTCATACAAAGAAAGGGATAGGGTATCAGTTATATTATGAAGACATACATTAAAGACCATTATCGTTATTATCTTGTTTATCTGGTGATGATCCTCTTATTTGATCTGATCCTCTTATTATGTGATATTTCTATTTCATTGCTTTATTATCCTACCTGTTTATGTTTCTTTTTTGTGATTGTTTATTTTAGTTATGACTATTACAAATATAATAACAAGATCAAAGCACTTAAGTATGCTTTACATCTTGATCATATTTACTTAGAAAATATTCCGACTCCAGAGAATGCTTTAGAAGATTCTTATTATGCACTTGTAGATAAGATTATCCAGGCTAATATTGTCCTTAATAATCAGAAGGATACAAGCTATCATGAACTATCTGATTATATGACACTCTGGGTTCATCAGATTAAGACACCTATCGCAGGACTAAGATTACTCATACAATCAGGTGAGTTATCACCACATCTACTATCCATGCAGATATTACGTATTGAACAGTATGTGGATATGATGATGTACTATGTCAAGATGGGACATATGAATCAGGATTTAAAAATTGGTCATTATAAAATAGGGGATATAGTAAATGGAGTTGTCAAGAAACAATCCTTATTCTTTATTCATAAGAAGATTTCTCTTCAACTAGAAGAGCTAGACGAAGAAATAGTTACGGATGAGAAGTGGACTTCTTTTATTATTGAACAGGTTTTATCCAATGCCTTGAAGTATACTAAAGAAGGTTCTATTCGCATTTATATGAAGGGTTATACATTATATATAGAAGATACAGGAATTGGTATCAAGAAAGAGGACTTGCCTCGTGTCTTTGAAAAAGGCTTTACTGGTACAAATGGACGTATTGATAAGAAGGCGAGTGGATTAGGCTTATATCTTGTTAAGAATATATGTGATATTTTGGGTTATCCTATTCATATAGAGTCTGAAGTAAATAAAGGGACAACTGTTTCTATATGTTTTGAAAAGAAACCTCTTATTGTAGAGTAACTTACAAAATTGTAAGATAAGAGACTTATTCTGTAAGGTGAATCAATGGCAGATATGTTTCAAAATAATTAAACTATAGTTGTAACGAAGGAGGAAAACATATATGTCATTATTAGAAGTTAAAAACTTAAAAAAAGTCTATACAACACGTTTTTCATCTCAGCAGGTCACTGCTCTGTCTAATGTCTCTTTTTCAGTAGAAGAAGGGGAATATGTCGCTATTATGGGTGAATCAGGAAGTGGTAAGACAACACTTTTAAATATCCTAGCATCTCTAGATACACCGACAAGTGGCGAAGTACTACTTAACGGAGAAGATATTACTAAAATCAGTGAAAAGCATATTTCACAGTTTAGAAGAAAAAATCTTGGATTTGTATTTCAGGATTTCAACTTATTAGATACATTCTCTTTACGCGATAATATCTTTTTACCTTTAGTTTTATCTAAAGAAAACTATGATGTGATGGAAACTAAATTGAATCACTTAGCACCACAGCTAGGTATTGAATCACTACTGGATAAATACCCTTATGAAGTATCAGGAGGACAGAAACAAAGAGTAGCCGTCGCAAGAGCTTTAATTACTCATCCTCAGATTATCTTAGCTGATGAACCAACAGGTGCTCTGGATTCTAAATCTACAGATGATTTATTGAATATCTTTGATCATGTAAATAAAGAAGGACAGACCATTGTGATGGTTACTCATAGTACTAAAGCAGCCAGCTTTGCGAAACGTGTCTTATTTATACGTGACGGACAGGTCTATCATCAGATCTATAAAGGAGATAAGACAAACGAAGAGATGTATCAGGCAATCAGTGATACACTTACACTACTGCAGACAGGAGGTAAGTAATCATGTTTTATTTAAAACTTGCCCTGACAAATATTAAAAAGAATGGAAAAATCTATTTCCCATATCTTATTACAAGTATCTTTACTGTCATGATGTTTTATTGTGTAAAGTTCTTAGGTGGAGATAATGGCCTAAGAAAAGACAGTGAATCAGCAGCCATGATGATGAATCTTGGCGTGTATGTTGTGATTATATTCTCAGTCATATTCTTATTATATATAAATAGCTTCCTCATGAAGAATCGTAAGAAGGAACTTGGACTCTATAATATATTAGGAATGGAAAAACGTCATGTGATGTTGATTATCTTTTTTGAAACATTGATTGTTTATTTGATTTCTTTAGGGTTTGGTGTATTAACAGGTGTTCTATTCAGTAAGCTTATGATGCTTATTTTAGTGAAGATATTGGCTATTCATACATCGATTGTATTTAGTATTGATATGAATGCGATTTTGATCACAACTCTTCTCTTTAGTGTTATTTTCTTTGTCTCATTTATGATCAATGCAGCTTCTATTCGTTTCTCTAATCCAATCCAGTTATTAAAGGGTGGACAGGTTGGAGAAAAGGAACCAAAGACAAAGTGGTTGATGACTTTAATAGGTGTCATCACACTAGGTGCTGGTTATACAATTGCCTTGTCGATTGAAGATCCAATCACTGCCCTTGTCTTATTCTTTGTGGCAGTTGTACTTGTTATTATTGGTACATATGCACTCTTTACGGCTGGCTCTATTGTAATTTTGAAAATATTAAAGAAGAATAAGAAGTATTACTATCAGACAAATCACTTCATCAGTGTGTCTCAGATGATGTATCGTATGAAGCAGAATGCAGTGGGACTTGCTAGTATCTGTATTTTATGTACATGTATTCTTGTCATGATTACTTCTACATATACTCTTTATAGTGGCGTTTTTGATACTGTGAAAAAAAGTGTTCGTGCTGACTATAGTTATAAAGTAGGGAATATGGAAAAGGTGAATATGGATGAAGAAATCATCAACCTTGAAAAGGACATTAAAACATCTCTTGCTTCTAAAAATATCGGTATTTCTCAAATGGCTTCTTTAAAGTATTGTAATGTATTGGCTTCTCAAAATGGAACAGTTTTTACTGCGCCAGGAGAAGGTGGTAATAATAAGATTATTACAGTTCTTGGTATGACATTAGCTGATTACAATCGTATTTATAATCATCATGTCACTTTAAATGATCATGAAGTACTTTATAATTCTAATTATCATTTTAATCATGATTCAATGATGTTGAATAATCAATTGTATTCATTAAAGATGGTTAAGAATGATCCCTGGTTTGTCAAGGATGATATTGCGAATGTAAATTCAGATAGTATTACATTTGTATTCAAGGATGATGCAGCTTTAAAACAGGCACTTACATTTGAACATCGTTCTTCCCCTTCTTATGTTTATGAAATATTAGTGGATTATAAAGGTGGTTATTTCAATTCAAAGGCTGAAAAAGTCATGCGTAAAACAACACAGAATTTCACTTTGAAAGTCAGTGAAAAGAATGATGGTGAAATCAGTTATTCTAATATGACTCGCTATGATAACTACCAACTATTCAGTCAGATGTATGGTTCATTATTATTCTTAGGAATCTTTCTAGGTGTACTCTTTATGATGGCAACCGTATTGATTATGTATTATAAGCAGTTATCTGAAGGCTATGAAGATCAGAAAAGATATGAAATATTGCAGAATGTAGGATTGAGTAAAAAAGAAGTCAGACAGGCTGTATCTTCACAGGTATTGATTTTCTTCTTTCTTCCTCTTGTAGTGGCAGTTATTCATATGTCTGTGGCATATAATATGATCTTAAAGATGTTTAAGGTAATGATTCTTAATGCCCCTCAGATATTTATTACATGTACTGTTGTATCAGTGATAGTACTTACTATTCTTTATACTATTGTTTATTTCTGTACAAGTCGTACATATTATAAGATTGTAAGAAAATAAAAAAGGCTTTCGAGCCTTTTTTTAGTAGTTTAAGAAGTAATCGTTGATTACTTTTTTATCTTTTGTGATTGTGAGAGAAAGCATTAATAGAATACGTGCTTTATAAGGGGACAAGTTATTAGCCCCTAGACATACATGTTTAGGATCAAAATAATCATCCTGGAAGATAATACTGTTCGTTACACGGCTCGCACGTACAAAGATAATACCCTGATCAGATAATTCTTCAATACGCTGACGCCATTCTTTAGAATAGTTTCCGCTACCTGTTCCGACAATCACAATACCTTCATTATTTTTTGCTAGAAAGTCAAGAATATCAGGAGAAGCACCTACATAATAGTCGGCAATTGCGACATGAGCTAAATCTTTGATTGGTTTACGTGAAAAGACTGAATAAGTTGTATGTCTCTTTAATGGCTGAGAAGAGAAATAAACTTCATCATCCTTCATATAACCAAGATTAGCGAAAGCTCTCTGGTCGAAGGCATCAATCTTATAATTACTGATTTTCTGGATATCTCTACCGGAGAAAATAGTACTTGAGAATAAGCACATTACACCACGACCCCAAGCTTCACTATGACTTGCAAGCATAATGGCCTGGAATAAGTTAAATGGTCCATCGGCACTTGTTGCAGTTGCAGGACGCATCGCACCTGTTAAAACAACAGGTTTTAATGTATTGACTGTTAAGTTTAAGAAGTAAGATGTTTCTTCCATTGTATCAGTTCCATGAGTCACTACAATACCATCAATATCCTGCTGATCTGCAAGTTTATTAATATGTTCAGTTAAGATCAACCATCTTTGATCATCAATTTCATTAGAATCAACAGAAAAGAGATTATCTAAAACAATCTCAACACGATCTCTTATATCTGGAATAGAAGCCAATACTTCATCTACAGAAATAGTACCTGCTTCATAATTTGTTGTTTTACCTGCAGCGCCACTTCCTGCAATCGTACCACCTGTCGCAACAATCGCAATTTTTTTCTTTTTCATATTTTTTTACACCTCGTCAATAATTATATTTAAAACAAAACTTGAATGCAATAATCTCTATTCAGTGTGTTCTAGAATATGCTTCAATGTTTTAGAATCTGTTACAGAAACAATCCCATACTCATACAAAACAGCATTTTCCTCTTTTAATTTCTTCATAATACGTGATACAGTCACTCTATTCATATCTAAACATCCTGCAATATCTTCATGCGTATAAGGAATGGATTTTTTTCCGTTATCTGTTTCAATAAGAAGGAAGTCAGCTACTTTTTGCGTACTATTATAGTTCACTAATCTTTCAATTGTATGTGTCAAATAGTTGCATGTAGAAGTCAGATGCTGAAGCATAAGAATCATGAGATCGATATTTTTCTGTAATATAGGCATCAAATCAGTAATATGACAACGGATGAATTCTACATCAGTAATCGTGGCCATATTCGCTTTACGTACAGAATGGTTTAAAAAAGAACCATCACCAAAAATACGTCCTTTCTTTAATACCTCCAAGGTAATCTGTTTTCCCTGTGAACTGCTTAAATAAGCACGTACACGACCTTTGATTAAAAGATAGATATCATTTGCATCATCACTCTCATAAAAGATGACTGTCTTTGAAGGCAAGACACAACGTTCACCTACTGATTCAAATAAATAAAAATAGTTTTCTGGAATAATGATATTCATATGTCCCCCATTGTAGCCTAGGCTACTGTATTGCCTCTTTTTATCATTATAATATTCCTGGGTGATGAAAATGAAGGAAAAAGTATTATCAATGGTAAAAATTTTGGTTGGTGTCGCTTTGACTGATATAGCACTTGGTATGATTGTATTACCACAATCCTTCGCTGCAGGAGGTGTCACAGGGTTATGTGTTATTTTAAGTAAGATGATTCCATTACCAGTCTCAATTCTTGTATTAATTTGTAATGCAATATTATTTATATTAGGTTATATATTTATTGGTAAAGAATTCATTTTCAAGACATTGATTGTCAGTATTATCTTTCCATTTGGGTTAGATCTATGTCAGAAATATAATTTCTTAGCTGAAATGAGTTCTGATCCTTTAATGAGTGCTATTCTTGCAGGTGTCCTCATTGGGGCAGGGGTAGGACTTGTACTTTTAGGCGATGGTTCTTCTGGTGGTTTTGATATTATTGGTGTGATTTTACAGAAGTATTTCAAAGTCCCTGTTTCTATCGTTATGAATATATGTGATATTACAGTTATTTTGATTCAGGTGGCATCTAATCCCTTTATGAAGAATGTATACGGTATTCTTGCGATTATGATCTGTACTATAACAGTCAATAAAGTATTGGCATATGGTCAATCACAATGTGAAATCATGATTATGAGTCATGAATATGAAAAAATCAGAGAACGTATTTATAAAGAAATTGATGTTGGGCTCACGTTATTAAAAGCGGAAACAGGTTATTTAAGAGAAGATATGCAGGTCATTCTTGTGGTTACACAATATAAAAAGATTGCGACAATTAAGAAAATCTCTGTAGAAATAGATCCTACTTCCTTTGTTTTTGTGAGTGATGTTCATTCAGTCATTGGAAAAGGGTATACATTATCACGTTAAGACCTACGGGTCTTTTTCTTTTTGTGCTACAATAGATGCAGGTGATGAATATGTTAGAAGAATTAATGATGAAAATGATTGAATTTGATTGTGGAGATCCTAAGCGTATCCAGCATTTCATAAAGGTACATAGCTTTTCTAAATTAATTGGTGAAAAAGAAGGATTGGATGCACATACACTCTTTGTATTAGAAGCAGCTAGTATTTTACATGATATTGGAATACGTGTATCAGAAGAGAAATATGGCTTTCAAAATGGAAAACTGCAGGAACAGGAAGGTCCTACACCTGCAAGAGAAATATGTACTTCTTTAGGATTTAAAGAAGATGATATAGAAAGAATATGTTTCTTGATTGCCCATCATCATACATATACTGATGTAGATGGAATAGATTATCGTATCTTGTTAGAAGCAGATTTTTTAGTCAATGCATTTGAAGATAATGCTTCTATAGAATCTATTCAGCATGCCAAAGAGAGTTTTTTTGAAACAGAAACAGGTAAGCGTATATTAGATACAATGTTTAAGTCATAGTTTTTCTATGACTTTTTTTGGAGGGTTATTATGTGTGGACGTTACTATCTAGATGAACAATTGAAATATGACTTGACTAAATGGGTCATTATTTCTGATGGACATATATTTCCTTATGGAGATATTCATCCAGGAGAAGAAGGCTTTATTATTTTGAGGGGTCATTATGGAGACTATAAGACATGGGGTTATCCATTAAATCAAAAACGTGTCTTTAATGCACGCATAGAAACAGTATTAGAAAAGAAGATGTTTAAAGAAGATGCAGTAAAAAGAAGATGTATTATTCCAATTAGTGGTTTCTATGAATGGGATAGAGCACATGCGCAATATCTATTTACTAATAATCATATTCTTTATCTTGCAGGCATCTATCATGATGACTATTTCACAATACTTACAAAAGAAGCAGAAGATATCATCTCAGGAATCCATTCAAGAATGCCTGTCATTGTTTCATTTGAAGATATAGATTTATGGCTTGATGAAGGAAGAGTATACAAAAAAACCAAAGACTCTTTAGAAGTCCTTGGTTCTCATAAACAAATGTCATTAGATGATATCAGTGACATCAATCCATGATTCCTGGTGGGCATATTTTTCTAGTTCTGGAATAGTGAGCTTAATAGCGCTATTAGGGCTGCCACATGCTGGATAAACATGATCAAAACGTTCTAGAGACTCATCAAGATAGACTTTAATACCTTCTTTTAATCCAAAAGGACAAACACCACCTACTGGATGACCAGTCAAAGATTCTACTTCATCCCCATGAAGCATCTTAGCTTTCTTATGAAAGAATGATTTATATTTCTTATTGTCGATTCTTGCATCTCCGGCCATTACAATCACAATGACTTCATCTCCGACATGAAAAGACATTGTTTTCGCAATTTCCTGTTCCTTACAGCCAATAGCTTGTGCTGCAAGTTCCACAGTCGCATTTGATACAGGAAACTCTACAATATGTGTATCCATATTATATTGTTTGAAATAATTCTTCACTGAATTTAAAGACATAATAACTCCTCCTATCAGCATACTAACTAGATATGTTTATAAGGATTATAGCACAAAAGCTGAGTTTTTCAATAAACTCAACCTTTATTTTCTTCTTGGATAGAAAGAATCAAAGCACCTAACAATCCATATTCCTTGAAATGTTCAATAAAGTGAATATCAGGAAGATATTCTTCTGGAAAGTATTTCTTTAATAATTCTCTTAACTCATGTTTATTAGTATATTTACATGATACGATCAATATTTCAGGATCATAGATAGAAATGACTGCAGCAGCTTGATAGGCAAGGAATTTTAATTGTTCCTCTGGTGTCTTTTGAAATTGTTCTCTGTTAAATGGCAGATATTTGGCTTCTCCTGCTATCTTATGCGCTCCCTCTATTAATTGTCCTTTAAAGACAGAACCTATACCACAAGGACTCCCCATGGATGGCTGATAAAGAAATGAGATTGTCTGGTATTTATTCTGTGAAATATAATAACCAGATACAAGGGTATTGACATCATTAAATAAATAGAAACGTTTATTTGGATAACGTTTATTAAGTGGTCCTAAGACATTGATTCTTTGGTCACGGAAGTCCATATAACCATCTCGAATGATTCCCGGAAGACTAATTCCAATAATAGGAATATCTGGATGAAAGAGTAATACTGTATCAAGGATATCAAAGAGGTCATTTACTTGAAAATCAAACTTAACGACTTCATTATCTAATAGTGTTTTATTATTTTGATCAAAAACACGATAAATCATTCTTGTACGATGACTTGTGCGTACTGTTGCGATGGTTAAGATCTTTGTCTGGTGAGGCACTGGACGACTAATGACAGGTAAACGAGCCGTAGTTGGATGACGACGAGACGATAAATGTTCATCTAAGAATTCTAATAATGCGCCTGCATCATATTTTGCGAATATTGTAGAAGGAATAGTCAGTACTGTCTTCTTTTTAAAGCATGTTTCTAGTTTTGTCTTTTTAGAATTCACTTGTGGTGCCACAAGAATCACATCATAATTCTTCGCAATATCATAGAGTTCATGATAAGCAATTGCATCAAATTCATAGTTTTTAGATAAAAGCATAGTCGCTTCATTGAGTTGTGCAGCAAACATACCTGTTGTGAGGCCACTTGTACATGTTAAAAGAACACGAATAGGAGGTTCATCGATCAATTGTTTAACACATTGAAGCATTTCTTCATATAACGAAATCGCATGATTCATAGTATGCATTTGAAAATGAAGATAGAAGTCTATCTTATCAGTGACAAGATTTGTGACTGATAATTCAATCAGGTTATGGTCATTAAATACTACTTCGGCATGACAATAAGGAGTTGTAAGAATAATTTTTTTACTTTCTTCTTTAATATCACAGCCTTCAATAGACTGAATGAGAATCCATTCCTTGAATAATAATGTATGTATATCTCTTAAAAATTCATCCATAATTTCCTCCATTTCCCCGCGCCTTCGTTGCGCGGACACAAATATATAACCAAACTCAAATCCCCCAAAACTCT
>NZ_JBEHVX010000072.1:0-13258 GCF_040227455.1 Catenibacterium sp. RTP21428st1_D7_RTP21428_210409
CAAATAGTCTATATCCTGAATATTTCTGCTCCACACTTCTCTTAAATCGTTACCTGTAGATTATGGGTATTCAAAAATAATTTCTTTATCATATTTTCCTTCCCCTTTTTAGAAATCGCTTACACATCTATTATATGATTATTAGTTCGATTAGTGATGTGCAATATGTAACATTGTTATATGACAAATGTCATTTAAACTGTTCTTTATTTACAATAATACTCCAGTGATTAAAATAAAAAATTGGAAGGTTACTCTTCCAATCTATCTAAACTAAATTATTTCGTGTTTTATATTTAATCTTCTTATACTTATCAGTTTTAACAAAGTTTTCGTAAATAGCTTTCTTACTTAATCCATCTCCAATAAATACCATCTTACTCAAGCTCTTGGAATCAAGTCCTGTAATGCTGTATCTACATCAAAATTGAAAATACTGTTTTCCCACCATCAGCTGTCCTTTTGCTCTAATGATATTTCCAAATCTACCATGAATAATTTCTTCGCTGTTCTCATGGAAACATTTTCTAGAGAAAAAAGGCTATTCACAACATTTCATATGGTTTTAAACAGAATTATATTGTACTAATACCAAGGAATGATGTGATATGGAAAACAGAAAGATTATTCTTGATGGATTGTCTTATAATTACTTTACTGATGAAAAGTTAGAGGATTTCAAAACTACAATCGCATACGAAGAAAGAAAAAAGAATAAAGACTTCAAACTTATAGAGTTTGAGGACTTTATAAAAGAAAGAGAAGAAAAATATGGGGTCAAATTTTAATATCAAAATTGACTCCATATTTATATTGCTCATCCAAAAAATAAATTTAACCTCTATTAAAACTCTCCTTCTTTATATGCTCTAGCAATCACATAAGAAGGTTCAAAAAAAGCACCATTTGTATAACTATCAATAGTATTACAGATTTCATCGTTATAGACGCGAATAATACCTGATACATAATCTTCGTTAGATACTGAAGTATCTACAATAAGACGTGAATAAACCTTTCCCATATCCATAGCTGTTGGAATAATGGTACATAACTCACTATCTACATCTTCTATATTAAATTTGCCTTGTTTTAATCCATAATCTTTGATCCAATCATCTGCAACTTTATCTGGATTCTCACAATGTAGTACACTTGCAACACTAATCAAATGATACAAGTTATCATAACCTATAGTATTGACCACATACTTATTTCTTTGACGTATTTTACGTGCTACAAGCTCAATCATAAAACACATAAACAATAAATCATTTCTAGTTATCTCTTCATCTTCAAAGTATTTATTAATCACAATGAATAACTCCTTTCAAAACAAAGTTGTTTCAAAGATTCTTCTGTACAAAATACAATCTGATGTGTAGGATACTTAAACTTTACTAATTCCCAGAATGCTTCTCTAGTAATTAATCCTCGCACAAAATCATCCACATAATTCCAAATAGTATCATCTGCCATAGGACCTTCTACACAATCATAATTATGTGTCTTACCTCTTCTACAATCCACTACAAAATCTAACCATTCATCCGTCATTTCATTAAATACTAATGTATTTAATGAATCATCCTTAGTGTAGCTATATACATTCACAACATGTCCATGCTTTTTAGTCAATGCCCAACGTTTAGCTTGTTTTTCTAAATTTGTACAGTAAAAGCCGTACCCAAAATCTTTATAAAAACCATCTGTAATAATTTTTGGCTGATCTACAATCACACTACTTCCATGAAACAATTCCATTAGTAACCATCCTTTCTTTAAGTCATATACTTTCTATGAGACTCTTTTACATTATTCTGATTAACCGTTACATAATGCATAGTTGTGTCCATCTGAGAATGTCCTAATAAGTTCCGTACCTGTTCAATAGGCATTCCCTACCTATAGTTCTAGTAGCTACTGTTCTTCTAAACTTATCTTTACACCACTAGTCTTTAAGTGAATTTTTGTTCTTGCATCAAAATAAATAGATTTTTCCTTGGTACCCACAAAACATTTCCTATTCTCAAAATCTACATCATCTATATTAATATCTATTAACTTCTCCTACTTTCCTACCTATAGAAGCTAATTTACATAAAATAAGTGAATTGTTCTATGACATCTAAAGGATTAGTAATTCCTCCTGTCAACATAATGTTCTCCTTATCTTTTGACATTATAACATAGTTCAGTTCAGTAAAAAAAGAACAACTCTTATCAGAGCTGTTCTCATACTGTTGACAAACTAAGTGTTAACAGTATGAAAACAAACCCTAAGAGTTGTCCTATGACTTCTTGCTCACAGCATATTAAAAATTATAGTAAGAATACAATCCTATTAATCCTAGAACCAATATGATCAACAAAATTGAAAAAATTACTTTTTTTGTTTTTAACTTCATGCTAATCTCTCATTCTTATAGTTTCTTTAATGTTTCTTCTACATCATCTAGAATCTGACTGAACTTAGTTAAAGCTCTAGATACAGGTTCTGGTGTACTAAAATCTACACCTGCATGCTTTAGCTCATCTAATGGATAAGCACTACCACCCATTGATAAGAATTCTAAGTATTTCTTTGCTGCACCATCTTCATTATTAAGAATTGCTTCACTTAAAGCAACTGCTGCACAATAACTTGTTGCATACTTATAGACATAGAATGGTCTATAGAAATGAGGAATTCTAGCCCATTCATACTGTACTTCATCATCAATGACTAGATCTTCACCAAAATAATCTTTAATCAAATTCTTATATAATGTATTCATGCTTGCTGCAGTGATGGCTTCTCCTCTTTCAGCCATGGCATGTGCATCTCTTTCAAATTCTGCAAACATAGTCTGACGATAAACAGTACCCTTGAAACCTTCTAGATAATGGTTTAATAAAGCTAAACGTTCTTTAGGTTCAGTTGTCTTCTGTAATAACTGTTCTACAAGTAAGTTTTCATTGACTGTAGAAGCGACTTCAGCCACAAAGAGTGTATAGTCTGCATTCTGTGGTGTCTGTGTATGGTTAGAAAGCCATGTATGCTGTGAATGACCCATTTCATGGGCAATTGTACTGACACTATCTAATGTGCCTGTAAAGCTTGTAAGGATGTATGGATTAGAGTCATAAGTACCACTAGAGAAAGCACCACCACGTTTACCATTGTTAGGATAAACATCAATCCATCTATCCTTATAAGCCTGTTTTACTCTATTGACATAGTCTTTACCAAGTGGTGTGACTGCATCTAATACCATCTGCTGTGCTTCTTCATAAGTATATGACTTAGATGATCCTGCAACTAGAGGTGTATAAACATCATAATAGTGTAGTTCATCTAAACCAAGCATCTGTTTTCTTAAACGTACATAACGATACATTTCAGGCATGAACTTTCTTACTGTATCTACTAAACTATCATACACAACACCAGGTACATGTTCATAAGCCATGCTCATGGCTCTTGAAGACTCATAATGTCTCACCTGTGCTTCTGCCACTGCTTCTTTAATACATGCATTATATGTAAATGCAAAGGTATTAATATGCTGTTTGAATCCTTTATAGAAAGATTTAAATGCATTTAATCTAAGTGTACGGTCTTCACTCATCTGTAAAAGAATATAGTTAGACTGGTTGAGTTCATGGACTTCTCCATTTGAATCAGTCACTGATTCAAATGTCATATCAGCATCCTGTAAGCTTTCAGAAATCTTACTAGGAGCCCCTAATGTTTCTGTAAAAGCAGCTAGAAGTGCTTCTTCTTTTGCGCTTAATACATGAGGTTTCTGATCTAATAACTTCTGCATATTGAATGCATAAGGCTTTAAGTCTTCTGAATGTACAATTGATTCCAAAACTTCTTCATCAAGTGATAGGATTTCTGGTTCAGCAAAGCTGATTGCTGTTGCGTAAGCTGTATAGACCTGATACGCTTTTGCTTCCATTGCCTGTGCGTCACTATCTCTTGTATCTTCACAATTTCTAAGTGATGCATAACAATAGAAATCAGATAACTTCCTACCTAAATGGGTATCAAAATCAAAGAATTCTCTGATTGTTTTCGCATTATTGAGTTTACCCTGGTATTCAGGTAGTTTCTTAATCATTTCATTAAGTTCAGGTAATGCGTTATTCCATTCTTCATCATTTTTAAAAAGTGTTGAGAGGTCCCACATATATTGTGGATCCATATCTTTACGTTCTTTCATTGTTTCTGCCATAGTGCTACTCCTTTCAATGAGTTAGTTATAGTATACCACTCATTTGTGTTTCATACACAAAAAAAGATGATCCACTAGGAATCATCTCTTAAATAATTAGTCGTTTAAAGCTTCGATCATAGCTACGTATGATTCAACCTGTAATGATGCTCCACCAACTAAAGCACCATCGATGTTTGGCTGTTCAAGTAAAGCTTTTAATGTAGCAGGCTTTACAGATCCTCCGTACTGAATTCTTACTTTTTCAGCAACGTCCTGACCATAAAGTTCAGCAACTACACCTCTAATGTAACCACAAACGTCTTCTGCGATTTCATTAGTTGCAGTCTTACCAGTTCCGATAGCCCAGATTGGTTCATAAGCGATAACTACTCTTTCAGCAGCTTCAGCTGTAACATCCTTGAATGCAGCAACAACCTGAGTCTTAACTACATCATGAGTCTTTCCAGCTTCATATTCTTCTAAAGATTCACCAACACAAACGATTGGAGTCATACCGTTGTTTAATACCTGAAGCATCTTTAAGTTAACAGTTTCATCAGTTTCACCGAAGTACTGTCTTCTTTCAGAATGTCCTAAGATAACCCATTCAACACCGATTTCTTTTAACATTCCAACGCTTACTTCACCAGTATAAGCACCACTGTCTTTGAAATGGCAGTTTTCAGCAGCAACGATTAAGTTCTTTGCGCCTTCTTTAGCAGTTGCTAAATCTAAGAAAGGAGTAGCAATACCCCAATCAGCTTTATCAGTTACTTTACCATCAACAGCAGCAACAAATTCCTTTGTTTCTGCGATGCCATGGTTCATTTTCCAGTTTCCTACAATAATTGGTTTTCTCATTTTAAATTATATCTCCTCGAAAAATTATTTATCGTTGATAGCAGCGATACCTGGTAATACTTTACCTTCCATATATTCTAATGATGCTCCTCCACCAGTAGAAATATGAGATACCTTATCAGCGAATCCTAACTGCTTAACAGCAGCTGCAGAGTCACCACCACCGATGATAGTGTTAGCACCCTTAAGGTTAGCTAACATGCTACATACAGCTTTAGTACCTTCTGCGAACTTAGGCATTTCGAATACACCCATAGGGCCATTCCAGATAACTGTCTTAGCACCTTCAAGTTCTTTAGCAAATAATTCAACAGTCTTAGGACCAATATCAAGACCCATGTATCCTTCAGGTACATCTTCACCAACAACCTTGATATCTCCATCTTCACCAAACTTACTGCTTACTACAGAGTCGATTGGAAGGATTAACTTATCTCCACCCTTTTCGATGAATGACTTAGCTAATTCTACCTTATCTTCTTCAACTAATGAAGAACCAACTGTATGTCCCTGAGCTTTAGCGAAAGTATAGCACATACCACCACCGATAATGATCTTATCAGCAATGTTTAATAAGTTTTCGATTACACCGATCTTAGAAGATACTTTAGAACCACCTAAGATAGCTACTAAAGGTCTTTCTGGATCAGATACAGCCTTACCAATATAAGCGATTTCCTTTTCTACTAAGAAACCTGCAACTGCTGGTAAATGAGCAGCAATTCCTACAGTTGAAGCATGAGCTCTATGAACTGAACCGAATGCATCTTCTACGAATACATCACCAAGTGATGCCCAGTAAGCACCTAATTCAGGATCGTTCTTAGTTTCACCAGCTTCATAACGAGTGTTCTGAACTAAGATAACCTGTCCGTTTTCAGCGTTCTTAACTGCTTCTTCAAGTTCAGCACCGCGAGTAGCGTTTACGAACTTAACATCTCTTCCTAATAATTCAGCAAGTTTAGGAGCAACAACAGCCATATCGTTCTTAGCTTTGTCTTCTTCCTTCTTGATCTTACCTAAGTGAGAGAAAAGTACAACAGCCTTTGGGTTGTGTTCTAATAAGTAGTTGATTGTTGGTAATGCAGCAACAACTCTGTTATCGTCTGTAATTTCTCCTGTGTCTTTGTCTCTTGGTACATTGAAATCTACACGTACAAGAACTGTCTTGCCTGCGACATCAATATCTCTAATTGTTAATTTATCCATTAATTATCATCCTCCTACGACGAATTATAGCACAATTAAATATTTATATACAATCAAAAATACTATTCTTACCAATTATCTGTTTACAGATGAAGCAATTTTATGGTATGTCCATCTTTTTCCTCTAATAGCAACGCTTAACGTCATGATATTTTCAGGTAAAGCCATACCACACCATCCAGCATCACCAATATGCTGAATGTCTACACCACATCTTTTATTCACAATCGCGATTTCTCTGACTGTTTCAGTATCTGCACCTTCCTGGCTTGTACCGATTGCAGATAGTGCTAATGCATTATGTGCATGAATATATTCACATGCTTTAGTCACTGTTGCTTCAGATAATCCTGGTACTGTATTTACAGCTGGCATTAAGATAACATCAGCCCCCGCATCAATGAATTCCTTGATTGCTTCTAAGTCTACTACTGGTTCATTAACACCAGCACCATGCATCTTACCAGCAATAATTAAGCCCTTGAAATATTTCTTAGCTTCCTTAATTGCAGCAGCAATTGAATGATTAGATACACCAACACCTGGGTTACCTGTTAAACAGATGAAGTTGAATCCTAATTCCTGTGCTTTCTTAAATGTTTCTGCAGTTGCCTGTCTACCAGATGCGATTGTCTGTCTTTCTTCAAGCATATCAGCATCTAAGTCTACTGGTTCAAGGTTACATCCTACTGGTCTACCAATTAATTCCTGTAACTTCTTAACTGGTTCATCACATTCTGGCAAACCATTGATCACTGGATTATTGCAATCAAATACATTTAAAAGAACCATATCACTACCAAAAGAAACAGCGAGTTCCGCATTCGTTAAGTCTCCTAATAATGGTGGAATAGCCACTACTGTTTCAGTCATGACAGTTCTTCCTTCACATGCAAGAATAGACTGTTTTAATTCTTCTCCATTCATTGCAAGCATTTCACTTGTTGTACAATTCAATAATCTTTTCATATTTTATTCCTCCGTAATTGCTTACATTATACTACATCTATCCAGAGATTTCTTCTATATAATATTTAATTTTTGTAAGGCATTGAAAATGCCATCTTGATTATTGGTACTTGTTACGTCTTTTGCGATATTTTTAATATCATCAGGCGCATTTCCCATCGCAATACCCATTCCTACACTTTCTAACATCTCTTTATCATTATAGTTATCACCAAAAGCGACAATATCCTGTTTATTAATAGAATAATAGTCACATAGATGATTAATGGCATCTGCTTTAGTGACTCCTTCATTCATGATTTCTATTAAGATATCTGAAGAACAGGCAATGGAACAATGAGGAAACCTTTCTTTTAAGCTTTTTTCTATCTCTTTTGTATAAAGAGGATTACACATACATAATAGCTTATGTATTTTTCTAGAAGGATCTAAAGAAGAAAGTGTACCTTTCTGTGCTTCTGCTTTTACTATACGTTCTTCTCTTAATACACGGGGATCATCTTTATCCTCTACTAACCAATCATGTAATGCATAAATATTAATAGTACAATCAAACTTCTTTTCTTTAATAAAAGTAATGACTTCTTCTGTCTGTTTATAGTTCATCCCGTTTTCATATAATACCTGTCCCTTTTCATCTAAGATGAGTCCTCCACTAAAACAGATCATTGGACAAACAATATCATTCTCTTTCAGTATTGGATATATACCTTCTGGACTTCTTGCAGAGACAGGTAAAAAAGGAATATCTAAAGATTTAATAGCGTCTCTTGTTTTAGGACTCATATGATGGTCATCTGTAAGTAATGTGCCATCAATATCACTTAATATACATTGATACATATTGTTACCTCCAAAAAAATGAGCATCACAATCGGTGATGCTCATATAATTAAATTTATAAGTTGATAGGATTATTGAATTAAATCTAATATCTTATTGACGTTGTTTCTACCATTTCTAATTCCAAGCCCAATGATCACAGATATGATTACACAAAGCACCATACCAACAATACCTACGATTCTTGTTATAAGAGATGTAGGTCCAAATAAAATGAACGCAAGGAATAATGAGGAAAAAATGATTGAACACTTTAGCCATCTCTTTAAGTTGTTAAGCATCTTAGTTTGATATTTTACTTCTTCTACATAATGTGATTTAAGCTCTTTATTCATGATAGAACGCTCCTTTATATTAGTATTTTAATCCAGGGTTGAAGAATCCAATAACAACACCTACGAAAGCAACAACTACAAGTAATAACATTACTTTGATAGGAGACATTTTCTTCTTAGATAATAGATACCAGCAAAGAATAACGAATGCTGCTGTTAAGAATCCAGGATATACACCATCTAATGTTTTCTGTAATTCTAAGAAAGGCTTAGTTGCACCAGCTGCAGTCATTGTGAATGAAGTTTTGATACTTACCCAAGTAGCTGCAACAGCACCAATAACGATACCACCAAGCATTGTGATAGATTCTCTTAGTGCTTCACCCTGAGGACCTACTAAGAAGTCTACGGCTTTACCACCAAGTTCATAACCTTTGAAGTATAAGAACTTCATTCCAAAGTATGCGAATAAGTTCCATACGATGATATAGAAGATAGCACCAAGAGGAGATCCTCCAGTACTCATACCTAAAGCGATACCTAATAAGATTGGAATTACAGTACCTACAACTAATGAGTCACCAATACCAGCGATTGGACCCATTAAACCAGCACGTAAACCATTGATTGTTTCATCATCTACATCTTCAGCACCATTTGCACGTGCTTCTTCAAGACCAGCAGTCACACCAACGATAACAGTACCTAACTGAGGTTCAGTGTTAAAGAAAGCTGTATATGTTTTTAAAGCTTTTGCCTGATCTTCTTTGTTATCATATAACTCTTCAATAATTGGTAACATTGATGTCAAGTAACCAAATGTCTGCATGTGTTCCTGTGAGAAACATGTAAGGTGTCCATAGTACCAATGATGGAATGATTTTGATAGAGTTTTCTTTGAAATCTTCTTTTCCATTTTAGATATCCTCCTCGTCATCATCATCTAAATCATCTGCAGCAACAGCAACAGCTGGTTTTGATAAAGAAAGCATTTTAATTTTATAATTGATTAAAGCGAACATACCAGCAATTAATGTTGCAGATACTAAGTTAATGCCAAGTGAAGCAGCTAAAGTGAAACCAAAGAAGAATGGAATGAAATCTACTGCTTTAGTTACAATCTGTTTCAATAAGATAGCAATACCAACACATGGTAATAATGAACCAACAGTGAATAATGTCTTCATAGCAAGGCCATCCATTGGTAAGTAAGTCTTGATTAAGTCAACCATTGGTGCACCCATTTTACACATGATTAATGTTGGAATGAATGAACAAATGATATGTGAGATCCAAGGAAGTACCCAGTCAACTGTATATAATTTCTTGAAATCACCTTTTTCAACTGCAGTCCAGCCAATATGCTGCCATGCTAAGTTGATAGTCGCTGTTCCATAGAATAATACTGTACCTAATGTACCAACCATTGAACCGAATGAAGTAGCAAGACCCTGTGCTTCTCTTGAAGCAGGATTTAAACCATAAGAATGAACCGCAATCATTGCAAGTGGGATACCAATGTAGCTGACAGCACGAACGTCTGCAGATACTGTTCCACCAGGAGTAACTAATGCGATATAAACTAACTGCATAGCGATACCAACAAGAATACCTGTCTTTAAATCGCCTAAGATAAGACCACAAATTAAACCACCAACTAAAGGTCTACCTAAAGTGTAGTTACCAATAGAAGTACCACCTAAACCTGGCATACTTGATAAACAAGCAAATAGGCCAAGTAGGGCAGCTTGAAACCAACTAATTTCCATAATTTTTTTCTCCCTTAAATATAATATTTGTTAATAACCGAATTTACCTTTGAAATCATCCCATGTACCAATTGATGCATCTGGTAATAAGGCAAATTTGATTTTATAACCTGCTTTAGAAATTCTTTCGAATGCATCTGCTTCTTCCTGAGTAATAGACTGGTTATTACCAAGCTTTACAGCGCCTTCACGGTCATTACAAGGACCAACAATAACTGTATCAATACCACACTTGAATCCCTGATCTACTAGGATTGTAGCCATATCAACAGGATTCTTAGTGATTAAGAAATACTGAGTATCAGAGTCTAATACCTTCTGAGATTTCTTAGCGAAAGCATCAAGTGTCCAGACAAATGTCTTTTTACCACTTGCAGCTTTATAAGCAGCCTTTAATACGCTGTTATCTGCTGCTTTATCATTAACTGCTACTAAACCATCGCAAGGATATTCTCTAGCCCAGCGAGTACAAGTCTGACCATGAATCATACGGTCATCAATACGAATAAATGAAACTGACATTTTTGGTTTCCTCCTTAAATATCGTCTTCTTCGTCATCATCATCTGATGCAAGTTTAAATTCTTTTAATGCTTCATGTGCTTCACCAAGTACTGCCTGAGGAAGCATTTCCTTATCCATGTTATCCTTCATTAATACTGTAGTTAATGCAAGTGGAAGGTTCATACCACCTAGGACAACTGTATTATTTGTTAAACCTTTTTCATTAATTACATTTAGTGCAGTAGTTAATGGTGATCCACCAATTAAGTCACCAAGAAGAATGATTTCATCTTCTGCAGTAATTGGACTTACTGCTTCTTTGAATACTTCTGCGAATTCATCTGCAGTCTTACCATTTTCTAATCCAACTGCAATAACTTCTTTCTTTTCTCCAGCTAACATAGTAAGTGCATTGGCTAATCCCTTAGCAAACTCACCATGGCTTACAAGTACTACATATTTCATTTCTTTTCTCCTCCTGTGACTACATTCTAGCATTCAAACGCTTTCAATCCATCTGTCTAAAGTCATATCTTTAATATGACATTTGTCATATTAAAAAAAGAGTGGTTAAACCACTCTAATCATTGAGATATTTGTTTACTTCTTTTTGTAATTCTATTAAAGAAAGATCAAAGTCATCACTTGAACGAACAATCTTTGTAATGTTGTTATCAATCATTGTCATTGCTGAATCATATTTCTTAAACTTCTCTCTATTGCGGGCAACTAGAAGTGCTTGATTCAATAAAGACATACTCATCTGACTATCTCCTGATTCTTCATCTAACATATCAATAATAGTCTGAGATTGTGCAACCTTCTTTAAAGGTGAAATACCTTGAGAATAGTGTGTTAAAGACTGCTGAGTCTTCGTATCATTACATAGTTCTTTTAGTAAATCCCAGGCCTGTGATTTATGATAAGATTTACTACTCATCCCCATAAGTAATGTAGAAACCTGTGTACTACCTTTATCTTTACTTACTGTTGGCATTTTAAGGCAATCCCATTCAAATGTAGAATACTTCTTAATACGCCATGGATAAGGTTTATAAGTACGATAGACTGATAAAGAGAGTGGTGAAAAAGCCACTAAGCCTTTATCAAATTCTTCAGAAGTGACACTATGTCCCTTATTAAGATTATTAAGTTTCCGATAGAATTCTAATGCATTTCTAACAGCACTTTGTTCCAAGAAACATTTTGTTCCTGTTTCATTAAATACTTGTGTTCCATATCCATAGATAGAATAAAGCCATTTATAATCATAACAGCCATAATAGTTATTAGAATACTCACTTACTTTCTTGCATATTGTATAGAAATCTTCCAAGGTCCAATCATTATCAGGCATATCAATATGACATTCTTCTAAGAGTGTTTTATTCACAAACATGAGTGTTGGATCACATTCATAAGGTAATGCGTATTGGTGCTTAGAATAGGTACCTGCCTTTAAAACACTTGAATAATAATCTTTTGAACTAAATGTCTTATCATGATTGATATATGTATCGATATTTGCCAGTGCCCCAATAGAACCTAATGTATTAAAATCATCATCAAGAACCATAAAGACATCTGGTTCCTTCCCTCTCACAATCTTATCAGAAAGCCATGAAGAGTAATCACTCTTCATAATACCATTCTCATACTTTACTTTTACTCCAGGGTATTTCTTTTCAAATCTTTCTATAGCCCCATCAATAATCTTATAGCTTTCACCACTTGGTACACCCCAGTTACTTCCAGAAAAAACACCTAGTTCTAAAGTAATGGTATTAGGATAATTAACCACTATCATAAAGAAAAGTGATAATACTACAATACTTAATACAATTTTAACCCTATTCATCGTCAATCGCCTTTGTGAGTAAACCACTCTCTACTGCCCATATCGCAAGTTGAGTACGGTCTCTTAAGTTTAATTTAGAGAGTATAGAGCTTAAATAATTTCTGACTGTTCCTTCTGATAAGAAGAGTTTCTGGGCTATTTCTTTATTAGATAAGCCATATCCTACATGCTGTATAACCTTCCATTCTGGTTTACTTAATGTTTCTACATCTTTTTCATCTACTTTAATCGTATAGTTGTTCTGTTGCATCTTAGAGAACATACTAAAGACTTTTGTTGCAATATCAGGATTAATCATTGCGCCTCCGGTATTGACTGTCACAATTGCTTTATAGAGTTCATCCATTGATACACCTTTTAATAAATAACCACTCGCACCATAACGCAAAGCACTAAAGACAAAGTCATCATCATCAAAAGTAGTCAATATAATAATCTTTGTATTAGGATATTTCGCCTTCACTTCCTTAGTAGCCATAACACCATCCATACCTGGCATACGAATATCCATTAAAATAACATCAACAACATACTTTTCTAAACATTTTAATACTTCAAAACCATCTGATGCAGTATCTACCACATCAATATCAACATGTGTACTTAATACTATCTTTAATGATTCTCTAATCAATTCCTGATCATCTGCAATCATTACCTTAATCATATAGTTCTCCCTCCTGCAAAGGTAGGTAGTGTCAAAAATCTATATCACATAGCATAAATACACTACCCTCAATTTTATCTATATAAACAGTAAAATGAT
>NZ_JBEHVX010000073.1:0-12485 GCF_040227455.1 Catenibacterium sp. RTP21428st1_D7_RTP21428_210409
GGCCTTAGCTCAGCTGGGAGAGCGCCTGCTTTGCACGCAGGAGGTCAGGAGTTCGATCCTCCTAGGCTCCACCAATTATATCAATCCGATATTTTTTGAAGAATAGAATTACGTAGGGCATCTAAATACCGAAGAACCTCCTCAATGTAAAATTGAGGAGGTTCTTTTATTTTTTAGTCAAACTGTTTACAAATGATAAAAATCGTGTGGCTAGAAATGAATGAATATTCATTTCTAGCCCTTTTTAGTAGTTAAACTATTATGAAACAAAGCAAACACAACATTCTCTACTCACCACAAAGGTTAAGACTATTCTTGGACGCTCTATGGATGTGGCTCTTGATAGTCTGAAGTGCTACTGCAATGACCCTGTTTCCAACTTCACTTGTTGTCGAAAGCTTCCTGCTCGTACTCTCTTTGAATGCATCATGATTTTTTCAAATTACTCCTCAATAGCTGAATTGTCTCACTTTTTTGAGGGTCACGGTCCACATTTTGCTTTTTTATGAAACTATAATGAGTTATTTACCCGTTACAGCCCCTTTTCACGTTAGAATACGTATTCTTTTAATCTTTGCATGGCTTCCTGCAATAATGCATGTGGCAATGCAATGTTAAGTCTTATACCCCATGGATCATGGAACTGAACACCACTTTGCCAATCTACACCTACATCCCATCCTTTTTGAATAAGTTCATCAATAGTCAGATGATTCTTTAGGCAGTAGTCTTCACAATGTAGGAACACCATATAAGTACCCTGCGTTTGAGATACTTCAATACCTTCTACATTGTTTTTAATAAAGTCATAGGTATATTTCATATTCTGTTCAAGTACCCGATTTAACTCATCCACCCATTCAATAGATTTTTCACGATAGGCACCTATTAAAGCATGCATAGATAAAACGTTCATACTATTGTAATGTGTTGAAGTGGCTACTTTGTTGAGCTGTTCTCTTAAATAGTCATCACAAATAATATGATAGCTGCCAATAAGTCCTGCTAAGTTAAATGTCTTACTTGGTGCATAAATAGAGATTGTGCGTCTTTTAGCATCTTCACTTACACTATAAGTAGGAATATGCTTATATCCTGTAAATACAATGTCTGACCATATTTCATCTGATACGACAATGACATCATTTTCTTTGAAAACATTCATTGCCTGTTCAAGTTCTTCTTTTTCCCATACACGTCCATATGGATTATGAGGAGAACAGAGAACTGCTAAGCGAATGTTATTGTTTTTGATACGTTTGTCCATGTCCCGATAATCCATGCGCCACACGCCCTCTTCATCCTTTACGAGAGGACTTAATTCAGCCACCCGGTCTGTATCATTTAATACAGTGGAAAACCCTACATAAGTAGGACTATGGAAGAGAATCTTGTCTCCTGGCTTTGTAAAGGCATGAATAACACTTGCTAAACATCCTAAAACACCATTCTCATAACCAATATACTCTTTCTTTAAATCATGAATGTTGTTTCTTGTCTTCTGCCAATACATGATGGCTTCATAATAATCATCAGATGGATAAAAATAACCAAATAGTGGATGTGCGATACGTTTATTGAGAGCATCCATTACACTTGGTGCTGTCGCAAAATTCATATCAGCCACCCACATTGGAATAATACTAAAACCTTCTTTAGGGAAAGTAGGCTTCTTGACATGACCTTTTTGAGATCCTACTGCATCCAAGGCCATGGCATCTTTTCCTTTTCTATCAATGATTGTTGTAAAATCGTACTTCATGACATCGTCTCCTTATTATTATAATAGGATGACTTGAAATGTTACTTAATAGACTGCATTCAGAATAGTATCAAGTGAATAATGTCCTTCTTTATAATCCACTATGATTGTTGTCGCATTATCTGGAAAGCTTAAGCGTGCATCATGAGGCACAAGTGTTTTTACTAATCCATAAAGTGAGCAGCCATGTCCAACAATAAGTACTGTATCATCTTCTTTACTTGATGCAATGATGTCATTAATGGATTCTATATGTTTGTTAATCACATCATGGAGATTTTCTCCCTCATATGGTCGATAATCCATTTCTAGAGTATCCGTCCAGTCAGTACTTTCTACATGTAGCTTTCTTACAAGTTGTGTATTGATTCCTTCTAAGATTCCAAAATTCACTTCTTTTAAACGTTTGTCATAAATAGGTGCAATATTATGACTTTGAAGTATAATCTCTGATGTCTCTACTGCTCTTCCAAGTGGTGATGTATAAGCCTTGTTTATACTATAGTCCTTTAATTGTAAAGACATGTTTTCTACCTGTTTAACGCCTAATTTTGATAAAGGTGAATCACACCATCCCTGTGTTAAATTGATTTCATTAAAGTGTGTTTTACCATGTCTTACAAATAGAAACTTCATTGATTATTCTCCTTTAAATACAAAGTGTAGATGATGCTTATTCTTATCTAATAAGAATTCTTCATGTGTCTTAGCACCCCATGTATCATCTCCTGCAACACCCATCTGTTTCTCATTAATACATAATACTGTCTGATATGCTTCAGGTAATTCATCATGATGACGTGCATTTTCTAATTCATAAGGTGTGTAATGTAAAGCTGACATTTCAAAATCATCGCCCTCTAATAATAATACCTTATTTTCACCATGAATCAACACTTCCTTAACATGTGTTCTATTGCCACATTCCTGTGGGTAAAGATAAGCTGTACAGTTGTCTGTGACATTATAATCATATCTTCCAAGCATTGCCCCTTTATTTCTATCTATATAGTTTTCTTCTGGACCAAATCCATAATATGAGACATGCTCCATATCCTTATATAATTGGAATAATAGGCCGAATGCAGGCATTTCAATATTGGATGCAAGAGGCTGATAAGACATATCTACTTCTACTTTTCCATCTCCATATACAGTATACGTAAGATAAAGTAGTTCATCTCCTAAACGAGGTAAATCATATGTATATTCAATCTCGCATGATGTTTCTTCTTTAACTACTCTCACAAATTGACATTTAGCATATAAACTTGCAGTTAGCCATTCACCATAGCGATAGCCATATTTATTTTCCACATCATTATTTGTAGAAGCTCTAAAGAAGTTTGGTTTTACAGGCACACGAATGTATTCTTCTTGATGATAACGATAAGACACTAATCCTTTCTGTTTTGAGAAAATGACATTGAAGTCCTTCCCTACTACACCAACATTTAAATAGTCTTCTACCACCTTAACTGGTAAAGAAGAATTCTTTACTGTTTGAGGTTCATAGTTATAAATGTACTGTTCATATGCATACACTTGATCATCTTTCTTTAGATAAATATTCAATGCATATTCTTTGTTATCTTCAACCACAAAAGGATTCTTGATTGTAGTTGTGTTTTGTGGTGCACATGCAATAATAACATTCTGAGACTTAATGACATAGCCGTCACATAACAAATCAATCTGTAAAGTGTATTCTTTCAAATCAGTAAATAAGTATCTATTATCTAATTTAATTTCCTGTTCATTGATTGTGAAATCTACATATTGATAACAATACTTTACTTCCTGCATCTTAGGAGTATTCTTACGATTCGCAAAGACTAATCCATCGCCACAGAAATCATAATCACTTGGTCTTTCTTTAAAATCTCCTCCATAACAGAGTTTTCCATCATGATATAATGCCTGATCGATATAATCCCAGATAAAACCTCCCTGATAAAGAGGATATTTCTTTTCTAAATCAATATACTTAAATAAAGCACCATTACTATTACCCATTGAGTGCGCATATTCACATAGAATGAACGGTTTGTCCTGATGTGTAGTTAAGTACTTTTCTATATCTTTCACATATGTATACATCTGGCTTTCGATATCACTTGTCTCATTGTAAGAACGATCATGGAAGATACCTTCATAATGAATGACACGTGATTGGTCTTTGTTTCTTAAGAATTGAGACATTTCATAGAGATTCTTACCTCCGTGAGATTCATTACCTAAAGACCATATAATAATAGAAGGATGATTCTTGTCTCTTTCATACATTGAATTTGCACGATCTAGAACAATATCTAACCATTCAGGCTTATTATCAGGAATAATATGTTCCTTGTCAAAGTACTCACTCCATGTACCATGTGTTTCTAGGTTCACTTCATCAATGACATAAAGTCCATATTCATCACATAGATCATAGACGAAAGATTGATTAGGATAGTGTGATGTACGCAATGCATCGATATTATGTGCCTTCATATTTAAGATATCCTGTTTTGTTTCTTCATAAGATACATGTCTACCTGTATAAGCAGAAAATTCATGTCTATTAACACCGTGGAAGATGATTCTCTGACCATTGATACGCATAATACCGTTTATGATTTCAAACTCTCTGATACCAACCTGCTGGCTGATGCATTCTACTAAGCCTTCTTCATCCATTGCTTCAATAATCAATGTATAAAGGTGTGGTTTTTCTGCAGACCATAAATGAGGATAATCTAATTCAAATTGAAGTGATGTACTATCCTCTTTTATTTGACTCGCAATAATTTCATCATTATATTTTAAAGTATAAATAACCTTTGTAGGGTGAATAACAGTTGGATTCACTTCTACGACAGCATGATCATAGGTGTCATTCAAATGTGTAAGTACCTTTATATCTTCCAAGTGTGTATGAGGCACCATTTCTAGTTCTACATCTCTAAATATTCCTGAGAAACGCCAGAAGTCCTGGTCTTCTAGCCAGCTTCCGCTGCTAAAGCGATACACATTCACTGCAATCTTATTTTTTCCTTCTTCTATCAAAGAAGTGATATTAAAACGTGATGGTGTAAAAGTATCTTCACTATAGCCTACAAAAGTTCCATTAACCCATAAAGCCATTGCGGATTCTACACCCTTAAAATTAATATAAACATCCGTGTTATCTTTAATAACTGAACTATCAAAATATGTAATATAGCTGCCAATTGGATTATGTTCTGGAATCTCTCCTGGTATGATTTGTTCTGTAGCAGACCAAGGGTAGATCTGATTGACATACATAGGTGTTCCATAACCCTGTAACTGAATATGTCCAGGAACATTGATTTCATCCCAGTTATCACTGTTGTAATCCTTGTTAGAAAAATCTTTAATCAATTGATTAAACCCATTAGCATAATGAAATTTCCATTTACCATTTAAAGAATAGATATAACTACTCTTATTTGTATGCATCTCCTCTAGAGAGGCATAGCGATGTATTGAGGCATGTGCCTTTTCACGATTGATATTAAATACCTTTGGGTCTTTGACCCATTCATTGTTCATTTCCATATATATTATCCTCCAAATATAATTATAAAAATATGAAAACAAATAGAAATGGAATAGAGTATAATATAGGGTAAAATAGTATAATGTTGTATTTTTTTACTTTTGTTGAGATATAATGGTTGTGAGGTGATTTAATATGGAAGACTTAGAAAAAATACTCAAACAGCTCTATCTTGTCTCAGGATTGAATATGTCCATCTTTGACATTAATCAAAAAATACTGGATTCTTATCCTCATAAGAAATCCAAATTCTGCCATGAGATAGAGAAGAGCAAAGCTTCTGATCATTGTTTTATATGTGATATAAATGCGATGAATCATGTAAAAGAGACTGGCGAACTTTATGTCTATCAATGTCATTTTGGACTCAGTGAAGCAATTATGCCTTTATATTCTTATGGTGCTTTAACTGGTTATCTAATGATGGGACAAGCGGTTATAGGAACATATAGAAACTATTCTGAAATCATCAATAAATCTAAGCCCTATTTTGAAAATGAAAAAGAATTAAAACAACTTGTCACAAATATTACTATATTAGATGAAGATCAGATATATGCTTTTGCATATATATGTGATATCTGTGCAAAATACATTTCTCTCACCAATCGCATTCAGGCCAAAAATGATCATCTTGCCCAGGAAATAAAACAGTACTTAATTGCGAATTATAGTAAACCTATTACGATTGATCAGCTATGTGATTATTTCTTCTGCAGCAGAGGAACATTGTTAACTCATTTTAAATCTAAATACAATACGACTATCCACAAATTCTTATTAGATTACCGATTAAAGAAGGCTGCAGAACTATTAACAAACAAGAAACAAACCGTTAAAGAGATTGCTTATCAATGTGGCTTTGAAGACCCTAATTACTTCTGCAAAGTATTCAAAAAGGAGTACCAATGCTCTCCTCTAGAATTCAAAAACAAAGAGATGCCCAATTGAGCATCTCTTTTATTACATATGTTTCTTTGCAAAGTTCCAAGTATCTCTGCACATATCATCTAGTGTCTTTTCAGCTACCCATCCTAACTGTTCTTTTGCACGAGTAGGATCTGCATAACATGTTGCGATATCACCAGCACGTCTTGGCTTGATTTCATAAGGAATCTTGATTCCATTAACTCTTTCAAATGCCTTTACGATTTCTAATACACTATATCCTTTACCTGTTCCTAGGTTACAGATATGAACACCTGGTGTTGCATATTTTTCAATTGCAAGAACATGACCCTTGGCTAAGTCTACAACATGGATGTAGTCACGTACACCTGTTCCATCTGGTGTATCATAGTCATTACCAAATACACCTAAACAAGGAAGTTCACCAGTGGCAACTTTCATAATATAAGGCATAAGATTGTTAGGAATTCCCTTTGGATCTTCACCTAATAATCCTGATTCATGGGCACCAATTGGGTTGAAGTAACGAAGAAGTGTAACAGACATTTCTGGTACAGCATGCTGTACATCTGTTAGAATTCTTTCCATCATAGCCTTTGTAGAACCATATGGGTTTGTAGTCTGTCCTAATTCACAGTCTTCAGTTAAAGGTACAACTTTAGGATCACCATATACTGTAGCACTTGAAGAGAATACAATTGAAGGGACATGATACTTCTTCATAAGCTTAGCAACAATAAGAGTTGTCATTAAGTTATTTGTATAATATTCAATAGGCTTTACTACTGATTCACCTACTGCCTTGAAGGCTGCACAGTGAATGACTGCATCCAATTTATTTTCCTTGAATACTGCTTCTGTCTTATCTTCATCTAAAACGTTAAATTCATAAAACTTTACTTTCTTACCAGTAATTTCATGAATGGCATCTAAGGCTTCTGGTTTTGAATTTGAGAAATCATCGATGACTACAACATCATGGCCGCTCTGTAGTAGTTCTACACAGACATGACTACCAATATAACCTGCACCACCTGTAACTAGTACATTCATATTATTCCTCCACTACTTTACAACCACCAAGTTTTCTTACTTTAAGTACATGACAGCTGCCTTCTCCAAATAATTTTTCAATTTCTTTCTTATATTCTGGGACAAAGTCATTTTCTACAAATGCCTGAATTGTACCTGCGAATCCACCACCATGTACTCTAGATACACCATGGTCTCCTAATACGATTTCACTTAATGCTAGACCTGCAGAAACTGCCTGATGCTTATAATCAAAGTCTGCGTAAACATTCTGTAAGAACTTATAGCTTGAGTTACCAGATTCCTTGATTAACTTCTTGAATAAGTCAAAGTTATCATTGTTTAATGCTTCTACAATTTGAGGTACTCTTGCATTTTCCTTGAAGAAATGAATAGCTCTTAGAATTTCTCTATCATTCTTAACTGCTGCTCTGACATCAGCAAGATGATCAAAGAATTCCTTTTCATCTACTTCTCTTAAGAATTCCTTGCCAAAGTAATGAGCGACATCCTTCATTTCAGTTGGAATAGCACCATAAGCATCTGTTAAGTCTGCATGGCTTCCCTTTGTATCAACGATACATAAGCTATGATCATATTTAGAGAAGTCTACATCTACATGATTTACAACAGGATGTTCTGTATCCTTGAAATCGATAGAGATCAGTCCACCGACAGCACATGCGCACTGGTCCATTAATCCACAAGGCTTACCAAAATAAACATTTTCAGCATACTGACCTACTTTTGCGATAGTGACCATATCGATGCTCATATCATTATATAAACCATCAATGATTGTACCAATAATTGTTTCAAAAGCAGCTGAGCTAGATAAACCAGCCCCTACTAATACATCACTTGTAATGAATGCCTTGAAACCCCCGATATTGTAACCTAGTTCTTTAAGTTTAGAGACAACACCTCTGATTAGTCCTTCTGAAGTACCTTCTTCTTCATCCTTCTTATCTAAATCATTTAAATAGATTGGCTTAATATTAAAGCTATCAGAGACAACATTGATTACATCATCCTGTCTAGCGACTACACCAATCGCATCTAGATTGATAGAACCTGCGAGTACACAACCATGCTGATGGTCTGTATGGTTACCTGAAATTTCACTTCTACCTGCAGCACTATAGATGCTGACATTTTCATCACCATAAAGTTCAACGAACTTATCTAATGCATTGGCATATCTGTCTTTCTGATAATCTACGAGACTTGCATCTTCATATAAGTCTTTCAACATTTCATCATATTTATTAGTTTTAAATTCTTCTTTTAATAAGCTTGCTTTCATTTTGTTACCTCGAATGTATATACTGTTTCTTCTTTAAATTTTTTATTTGCGTTTAAGATGACCTTTGGGTTTTCTTCTTTATGAATACTGTCTGGTAAATAACTTGTTTCAATACATAATGCCTCTTGTGGATGCATAGTATATCCATATTTATCTAGCTGTCCATCTAAATAGTTTGCACTATATACCTGTGCTGATGGATATGTAGTAGATACAGTTAATTTAATACCAGTTTCTGGAGAGTAAAGTTCTGCCTGATTTTTATCTGTATTAAATACAAATGGATGATCATAACCACGGGCTGTGATTAACTGTGGATGATTGTCTTTGATACAGTCTCCAATCACTTTTTCACTTCTAAAGTCAAATGGAGTATTTGTGACATCTAATAATTCACCTGTATATAATCCATCACCATCAACGCAGCCTACTTCATCAGCATTGAGTTTTAATACATGATTATGAACACTTGATGCATGTCCATTTAAGTTGAAATATGAATGGTTTGTGATATTGATGATTGTATCCTGATCACTTGTTGCTTCATAGCGCATATGAAGAGATGTTCCTTCGATTGTATAATAAGCATAGAAATCTAATGTACCTGGATAGCCTTCTTCACCATCTTTAGATACATAGTGGAACTTGACACCATCTTCAATAAATTCATAATCAAATACCTTGTAAGAGAATCCTTCAATACCACCATGTAATGAGTTTGGACCATTATTAATAGGAACATTATAAGTCTTCCCATTTAATGTGAAAGTTCCCTTCTCAATACGGTTGCATACTCGTCCTACCAAAGCACCAAGATATGTACCATCTCTCTTCTGGTAATCTGATACTTCAGGGAAGCCTAATACACAATCACAAGGATTTCCTTCTTTGTCTTTTACTACAGCTTTAAGTAGTGTGCAGCCAAAGTTTGTGACTTCTACATAGAAGTCTTTGTTTTCTAAGCCGATGACAACAATATCATCATCTAATTCTTTCTTAATTTCTACCATAAGCCCTCCACGAAGCGACTGAATCCTTCAATTCCTTCATCAGTCATTTTATATACACCAGCATCTTCTAATACTGCTACAAACTTCTTAGTGACTTCTACTTCTAGGAATTTATCAACATCCTCGTAGTCACAATTCTTAAGATATTTGTACCAGTCCGCATGCTTCTGTAATGATTCATTTGAATCAAAATCCGCATTACCTAATAGACACTGTTTGATATCTTCTAATTCATTCTTTAATCTTGCAGGAAGAACAGCTAAGCCCATTACTTCAATTAAGCCGATATTTTCCTTCTTAATGTGGTGATGCTGTGCATGAGGGTGGAAGATTCCTAATGGATATTCTTCAGTCGTACGGTTATTTCTAAGTACTAGATCTAACTGATACAATCCATCCTTCATACGTGCAATTGGTGTTACTGTGTTATGTCTTACACCATCTGTATATGCAATGATATCTAGTGATTCATCACTATAATCAATCCATTTCTCAAGAATAACATCAGCCAAAGCAATAATTTTTTCTTTGGAAGTAGAGGTAAGTCTTAGAGTTGACAATGGCCAATACAGCATATCTACCTGCACCTGGTCATGTTCATAACTCTTGATTACTTTTGCATCTTCCATAGGAAAATGATGACGACCGCCTTGGTAGTGATCATGGGTAAGGATAGAACCACCTACGATTGGTAGATCAGCATTACTTCCCAGCATATAATGAGGGAACTTATCTACAAATGCGAATAGATGCTCGAATGTATTGTGATCAATTTTCATTGGCTGATGTTCTTCATTAAATACGATACAGTGTTCATTGTAGTAAACATAAGGTGAATACTGTAGGTAATAGCGATGACCTGCAAGGTCTAATGGAATAATACGATGATTCTGTCTAGCAGGATGCTTCATATTACCTGCAAATCCAACGTTTTCTTTACACAATAAGCAAAGAGGATAGTTTGCAGATTTGATATTCTTTGCAGCTGCAATCGCTTTAGGATCCTTTTCTGGTTTAGAAAGGTTGATAGTAATCTGGATATCACCATATTTAACATAATGGTTAAACTTGATATTCTTATCAATACGTGATTTACGAATATAGTTACTACTAATACTTAAATCATAGAAGTAGTCTGTTGCTTTTTCTGGAGATTCATTATAAAGAGTGTTGAACTTATTTACTACTTCACTAGGACGAGGCATGAGGCAGTTCATAAGTCTTGTATCAAATAAATCTTTTTCAGTCACAGAATCTGAAATCATGCCTTTTTCTACTGCATAGTCAAGAATATGATCAATGATATCCTGTGCTGTTTCTAATTTTTCATCAATTTCTTCTAGTTCAAATTCATCTAACTGAAGTAAGTCTAGAATTAAATTTGCGGCATAGTACAAGTCATCTGTACCAATCATGCCTTTTTGTAACGCAAAGTTAAGTAATCTGTTGATTTGATGGTTCATTATGGGGTCTCCTTTTTTTATTTTGTTATTTTCTTCACCTACTATAATAAACTTTTTAGTAAAATAATCAATATTTTTTAACTTTTTTTACTAATTTGTTTACTTATTATTTTACTAAAATAAAAAGAGAAAAGTTTTATTAATTCTCTCTGCATGAATTTCTAATAACTAATTGACATGGTAATTGTATTCTACGTGGGTAGCTGATATCCTCTTCCGTGATCATTCCGTGTAATAATGAAGCACCCATCTCTCCCATCTCACTTGAAGGTGCATAGACAGTAGATAATGTAGGTCGTGTGAAGTTACATGCATCCACATCATTGAATCCCATAATAGACACTTCTTCTGGCACCTTTATTTTTGCATCTAATAAAGCCTGCATAGCCCCCATCGCAAGAGGATCATTGGCACAGAATATTGCGGAAGGTATTTTTCCTTCTTCAATCACACGATTCATGACAGAATAGCCTTCATCTCCTGTCATTTCATGATTAGTTGTAAATATCTCATATTTTATTCCTAGATATTCGCAATATTTAATAAAGCTTTTCTTTCTAGAAATTGTTTGTAAAGACATTTCATCATATTCATTTCTTCCCATAAAACCAATCGTTTCATGTCCCTGTGAATGAAAATAGTTAACTACTTTATACATCGCGTCATCAAAATCCAATGAGATACAGACATTTGTGATTGGAGACAAATCCATATCTAATAAAACAATTCTACTAGATAACTTACTAAATGTATCAAGATACTTCTTTTCAAACTTTCCAATACAGATAATACCATCCACACCTTCTAATACCTGCTTCATATTCATATCATCGTATCTTACTTTTGTGGAAGCCATCTTTTCTTTTCTTAAATATTTCTCTACACCCTGTAAAATAGATAAGAAATAAGTATCTCTAAATTCCTGTTCAAATGTATAACACTGGATAATACCTATATTAAATGTATTCTTCTTTTCTTTTGATTTTAAGGAGTAATTGAGTTCACTAGCCACTCTTAATATCTTCTCTTTTGTCTCAGGTAAAACCCTCAATGTTTTATCTTCATTTAATACTCTTGATACAGTTGCGATAGATACATTAGCTGCTTTCGCAACATCTTTAATTGTAGCCATTTCTTTTTCCTCCTTAACATTACTATAATAATTAATATATCACAATCTAGATAAAATGAGATAAAATGAGATAAAATTTTTAGTAATATTTTAACCAATTTTAATGATACATTATTTTTTCTTTATTTTCATTGTATATATCAAGTATTTTTCTACCTTGCCTATAATTTCTTCATTTTTTTATTGACGAGTGTATTTCTACATGTTATTATAGGTGAGCAGTCAAGAAATGGGCCTGTAGCTCAGTTGGTTAGAGCGCACCCCTGATAAGGGTGAGGTCGATGGTTCAAATCCATTCAGGCCCAC
>NZ_JBEHVX010000074.1:0-12008 GCF_040227455.1 Catenibacterium sp. RTP21428st1_D7_RTP21428_210409
AAAGACAATATAAGAATGTAGGAAAACCTACATTCTTATATTGTCCTAAACCTACATTTTTATATTGACTTTTGCATCTGCCATTCTGGTACAAGCCGTATGTCGCATAATGTGTGGATGTGTCAAGTATAGGACAAAAAAATTTTTATTTTTTTCTGCCGAAGACTATCTGACGCTTCCATCAGGTAGTCCCAGCACCTTTATTATCTTCTGGTAAGTCATTCTTGTCCTGCTCAAGTTACCTCTATTCTGAAAAAATATCGTCAAAATTCCATTCGATTTCGATTTCATCCTGACTATGAACACGGATCACCTTGATAATCTCACGCAGCTTCTCTGTATCGAACTTCTGAATTCCCAAGAAATCTTTTAGTTTTATTTTATCAGAAAGTTCATTTTGTTCAAGAAGCTTTTTACTATTCTCCGCATCTTCTATCTTTCGTTTTATTTCCTCCAGCTGTACACTTATCTTTCCTGCTCTCTGCTTATACGAATCACGATCTATACGACCATCTTTGTAATCATCATAGAGTTTCATCTTTTCCGAGGTCAACTGTCGGCTCTGTTTTTGCAATTCTGCGGTATTGATCTCTTTGTCGTCGCATTGCCTGTTGGAAGATACTTTCTTTTCTTTTTCCAACATTGACGCTGCATACTGATGAACAAGCCCAAGGATATTCTCCTCCAACGGTTCCCGCCAGATCACCAGACTTCGACACACAGGATCTCCATTGGTTCGGGCATCTGAACATTTCAGCAAATGCTCTGTTTCTTTTAGCAGAGAATGCCCGCAGTTAGCACATAGCAACAATGCCGGCTGTTTTTTACGTCTTTCCAGAGTAAAATTGGTACGTGATTCCGCAACACTTCTCTTCTTTTTCGGATGCATTTCATTTGCTTTTTCAAACAATGCCCTGTCTATAATTGCCGTATGATGATTTTCCAGGCGAACCCATTCTGTTTCATCATTCAGAACTGCTTTATAACCGGTATGCATACTGCAACGTGTTTTTCCCCAGATTCTGGTTCCAATATAAATCTCATCCCGGACAATTGCCGCTACTGTCGTAGGGCTCCAGTGTTTCTTTTTGATCGTGTCAAACCTCTGGAACTGCACCTGATCCCCTCTTGATAATTTCTGCTCATCACAAGTGGCAATCGCCTGTCCGTTCAATTCCCTTGTAATATCCGCAAAACTTGTTCCTTCCGCTGCCATCCGAAAAATCATTTTCACGACTTTTGCAGCCTCTGGATCTACTTCCAGCCTTCCATCTTTTCCTTTTTTATAGCCATATCTGGCATCCCTAAAAACTTTAAAAATATTACAAAAAACAGTTGACAAGTAAGCCAATATATGTTGCGTAAGCCTTGATTATAAACATATTTCAAGGAGGCTCATTATGGCTGATTTTTTCTTATCTAATTTAAAATCCACACTCGACAACTGCATCACAGAACTCGATGAAATTCACTCCATGTTCTGCCGTAATCCGGAAAGTGATTTTACCAGGAACCGCAAACTTTCTTTCCGCGAGTATATTCAGTTTATGCTCCAGATGCAGAGTAAATCCGTTTCAAATGCAGTAAACATATGCAGGGCATATCTCAAACACGATGGTAACGAAACAGAGTCCATGCTTCTCATACAAAAGTATCTGACACCTGTCAAGTACAATCGAAAATATCCTATCCACCTCCGTCCAAAGAGAAATAGGGATTTCATGTATCGGGTTGCATAAATCTCGTTACCATTATACTGCATTATAAGGCAGATAAGCAATCTGTCTTTTTAATCTAAAAAACCTTATCTAAATGACATTGAATGATTTATTTTCTATCTAAAATTTTATTAAAGCGACTAAAGACTCCATAGTTTGTGTGTTTGACTTACTGTTTATATCTATTTTCTCCTAAATATTTTTCTAGTCATTGCAATATAAAATTGCTTATACAGTCTCTCCCTTAAGCGTCCTGGTATTCTGGATAATATACAGAGCGACCGATATGACCATCATTATAGCGCACAAACCAATCAACAGATCTGATACCATCGGTGTAATTTGGAACCATATAATATCCCAATTTGGTATGTAACTTGCTTTTACTAATCCATGGCGTACCAGATCGGCAATCCACTCTGCATCTTTTACATCCGTCTTACGTCCGGGAACTACTTTGATATGCTGCGCATTCACAACCATGATTGGTATCTGTTCTTCTTCAAATATATTATATACAGGTTTCCAATAAGAGCCCGTATTTTCCATGGCAGCCATCTCACAATCTGTTTCTTTCAGCCACGAAACTAATTGGAAATCTTGCAGGCCTCCTGGATTCTATCGACCAGCTTTTTGGAAAATATAATGCTTTTTTATAATCTAATAGCTTTTGAAAATCTAATGCTGCTATTTTAAATCCGAAGAATAACCGGGTACGTTTTTTGCCATGCACAGGTATCTTGTCCACATGATATCTTCGACGAAGAAGAGAGGGAATTGCTTCTACTCCATTTCTAAATTTTGCATATTCAGAAAATTCTTCCGTCTGCATGTACTGTAATTGTTTTGCACGACCAACGGATTTCCAAGATACTTCCTTTCGGACTCGTGTTTTTAGAAAACGCGACTGACACCGTTCTTTGTAAGGACATCCTTCGCAGTCACTTATCCGAAAATACGCAACGGAACGCTCATTGCCTGGATCATAGATACAGTCTTCAGGTACACGATTATTCTTACATTTGATGAGATATTTTCCATCATCAGTAAAAACAAAATCAGCATATATTTCATCTGGTTTGCGTCCTGTGAAATTGGTTGTAACAAGTTTTAGATTATGTTCAGATGCTAAACGTGAGTTCTCTTCTCCGCTGTATGCCCCATCGGCAACAATAAAAGAACCATCAGAAAAATCTTTTTTCTCATTAAGATAATCTTTCATAAACTGATTATCTGCGTAGGTATTTTGCTGGTAATCGTAGACAATGACCAGACTGCTTTTTTCTCCGACAGCTTCAACTACGTTTCCAACGTATCCAAGATGTCTGCCACCTGCTTTATAGCGGAAAGTGGCTTCTGGATCAGAAGGATTAAGCAATACTTCTGAAGGGTTTTCAACTTCCTCTTTTTTGTCGAAGCCGCCTTGAGCCACCATCATCAATGATTGTGCGTTCCTTTAATAGGCGAATAAGAAGCTGATATTCACTTGTATCATCAAAATCACCGGTTGAATCACAAATCTTTATCAAGATATCTGCATCTTTCATCACAACAACGTTTCTCTCAGTTGCATCCATATCCCGCTTGTGATAAAGGCATTTATTATAATCATCTTTTTTAATATAATGATATTGTTCATCCGGAATTTTTGTTCCACGCTCATCCATTATTTTGCAAAGATTAGCAACACAAGTATAAAACAATTCAAGCAATGAGAGGTTTCTGATATTTGCAGCAACCATTAAACTGTCCATACGTTGTTTATCCGGAGTGATATCCATAAAATCAGATATTTCTTTTGCCATTTTTACAACACATTCATGAATAAGATCAACATCATGCTCTGTTTCCTCTTGCTCTAAACCTGCTGAGGGTTCTGTCACTAATTGGCTGCTCTTCAAAACTGGTTGTGTGCAGTGCATACTGATAGCGGATATCAAATGCCATAGCTTCAACAATCTCATCGTCAGTAACATTAAGAGCTTCTTTAAGAATCAGTGCCCCAACAATCACATTGACCGGAGTATTAGGTCTGGATGCTTTTTTACTGTAAAGAACAGAAAAAATATTTTCATCAATAGCAGGAAAAACTTTGTCTGCAAAAGTATTTGCCCATGATTTTTCTAACATTCGTTTTTCGCGTTCTGTAAGATTAAAAGTACTGTCTAAAACAGTAAGCTGCTGATTATCATTTTTAACAAAAGACATATAGATCACCTCATAAAATGCTACCTACATTTTACCAAAGAATCCAATGTTTTTACATATCGTGTTAGGTTTTCAAGGTACAAATTTATATCAAAGGCTATAAACCTTTTGACACCCTAATCTTTTATTTTATCTTCTCCGGAGCAGTTTTTTACACTGGCTTACAGGTGCATCCGATTCCCAGTCCATCCGGACCGATATGACAGGACAAACCGAAGGAAAGTTTATCACACATGACTTCCATTCCCGGGAAACTTTCTTTAATCTGGTTTACCCATTCTTCTGTCACTTCATCGGTACTGCTGGACGCCGCCATCAGGTACACTTTACCCGCAGCATATTCTTCTCGGAAATTCGTTTCCAGCTCATGCTTCATTGCATCGATCATAACTTTACGTGATTTCTTCATACCACGGCATTTCTGGTAGAGATCAAGCTTTCCTGTGCTGAAATGCATAACAGGTTTGATATTCAGGACATCTGCTGCCAAAGCTGTCACAGAGCTGACTCTTCCTCCTTTTTTGAGATATTTCAGTGTGCTGAGCCCGATATAAATTGTCATTTTTTCTCTGGTTTCTTCAAGAATTTTCTTGATTTCGACTACACTGTATCCTTCTTCTGCCATTTCTACTGCATCAAGAACAGAACGATGCATCGGGGTTGCCACACGACCGTTATCTACGACAAACACCTTACCGGCAAATTCATCTTCATTTGCCATGGCTTCTGCTGTCATACAGGACCCACTTAAAGCACTACTAAGAGGAATATAAACAATCTCCTCATATTCTTTCAGCATCTCTTTCCACATATCCATAACTTCTGTTGGTGACGGCTGAGATGTAGATACATCTACGCCCTTTCGAAGCATATCATAAAATTCATCTCTGGAAAGATCTACTCCTTCACGATACACTTTCTCTCCGATATAAAAGGGCATCGGTAGTACCTTAATTCCGAGTCTCTGCGCTTCTTCGCTCAAAATCCCACTGTGGCTGTCTGTCATGATTCCTATTTTCTTCATAATATCTTCTTCCTTTGTAATCTATTTTTATAACGTCTTAATAATCGGCATTACACTTCATTTATATTTGTATCAAATCATTATTTTTCATTCGGCACAATAAAGGATGACGCAATTTCCTCCTCTGCATACTCTTCCACATCCGTTCTCGTTACTCGTTTTATATGTTGTTTTTTTAGGCGCAGATATACGAACTCCCGGAATATAGTATAAAATACCGATACAAGTGGAATGAAAATCAGCATACCTATAATTCCCATAAGATTTCCGCCGATTGTAACTGCCGCCAGTACCCAAATTGATGGAAGTCCTACTGATCCGCCAACCACATGAGGATAGATCAGATTACCTTCTATCTGCTGCAAAAGCAGAAAAACTACAATAAATAAAACTGCCTGTTTTGGATTTACCATAAAGATCAGAAAACTTCCCACGGCACAGCCAATAAAGGCTCCAAAGATAGGAACCAATGCGGTAAACGCGATCAAAATTCCAATTAAAAGTGCATATGGCATTTTTAAAATACTTAGCGTGATAACAAACATCATTCCGAGAATTACTGCTTCCAGACACTGCCCTGCAAGAAAATTTGCAAATGTCCGATATGTCAGCGAACATATGTTAAGAATTGCATCTGCTTTTTGTTTTGGAATAAAAGCGAAAATCACTTTTCTTACCTGTAAATGTAATTTTTCCTTCTGAAAAAGAATATAGCATGCAAAGGAAAACGAAATAAAAAAGGTCGCTAATCCACTGGCAATGGAACCTACTGCTGACATCGTCGTATTCATCATATTTCCGACTCCGTTTCCAAGAAGACTTATTCCCCATTTAATTGCCTGATCAGGCTGAAACTGCAGCTGATCTACCAATTTCATAATATCCTGATTATCATGTGAAAATTCTCGAATCCAGTTTTGCATCTGTGGAATAAAATCTGAAATACTCGTCATCAGATTTCCCATAGTCTGCGTAAGCTGTGGAATCACACCAAACATTACCAATACCATTACACCTGCTGCCAATATAATTGTAAGAAGCAGGCTTATCGGTCTCGCAGCCTTTTTTCCTATTTTATTGTTTTCTTTTATCTTTCCGAGCATTTTCTTTTCCAGGAAACTCATTGGTTCATTAATCACAAAGGCAATTACACCACCAAGCGCAAAAGGAAACACAATTTTCCATATTGACTTCAGCACTTCAATCACCACATCGAATTTCCACAAAGCAACTACAAGAAATGCCGTAAACACAATCAGTTCTCGAATTTTTTTCATAGAACATCTACTTAAGTCCACTATCTTTCCCCTCTTTTTCTTTCTCTGGATCTTTTCACCTGTTCACTCGTAAGCCCAGATTTCTTGCCATTCACCCTTTCAAGAACCTCTTCTACCGTCTGCTGATAAATTTCCTTCATCACTTCCGCCTCCTCGTTCTCCTAAATATTTTTCTAGTCATTGCAATATAAAATTGCTTATACAGTCTCTCCCTTAAGAGTCCTGGTATTCTGGATAATATACAGAGCGACCGATATGACCATCATTATAGCGCACAAACCAATCAACAGATCTGATACCATAGGTGTAATGTGGAACCATATAATATGCACCGCTGCAGTTCCATATAATAAAAAGGTTACTATCTTTCCATGCCAGTCTGCACCATGTACTTTTCCTGTCTTTCGTATCACAAGACATCCACTGACTACCATATACAGCTCCTTACCTGCCATTATTACGATTAAAAGAAGCACATGCGGAAAACGAGTAAACAGACAGATTAACATCGCTGCCTGTGTCAGCTTATCAGCCACCGGATCAAGTATTTTTCCTAAATTACTAATCCTATGGAATCTTCTTGCGATATATCCATCAGCAAGATCCGTAAGACCAGACATCAATAAGATTTCACCAGCTAACAGAGGATTTTTCTTTACACAATAACTCCATATAATTACCGGAATCAGACAAAGCCGAAAAAAAGAAAGAAGATTAGGAACCGTAATAATTCTATTCAAATTTTCTTCCTGATTCACTTCACTCTGCATGTACGGTCACATCACTTTCCTTTTTTTTAGACATAAACCAATAAAATATAACACAAAATGCTAAAGCAAACACAACACCAAAAACATTTTGAATCACTCTAAGACTAACCGCTCCTTGTAGTCCATAAGTCTCTGCAGCAATGGCTAAAGCACCAAATGTGTTAAATACTGCCTGCCAGCCATATTGTGCTGAAAATCCTACACCGATTCCACCAAGAATTCCTATATATGCATAGATTGACGAAGGAAGCAGAAAATATAATACTGTAAAACATATAACACCTGCAATATTTCCGACAATCCTTTTACGGACTCTGTAGTGCATATCTTCCATAAACGGCAAAATCGCGGACATGGCCGCAATACCAGCCCACATTGCACGTGGCATATTACAAAGTTCTGCAATGCAAAGGACAATCGGTACGCATAAAATCTGACATATCTGCCATTTTGTTCTGGAAGAAGTGATATCAAATTCTTGTATCAGATCTTTCAGATTTCTTTTATAAGTTCTGTTTTTATGATTTCGATAAAATACGAAGCAGGTAAGTGCTGCACCTAAAGCCATTCCGACTAATCGCATCTGATAGCTTTTTCCCGTAACATCATAACCATATAGCAGCAGATACCCAAGAACCAATGTAGATTGATTAAACATGAATGGATTATGGCATCCGAACAGAATCAACACAGCCAGTGCCGCAATATTTAACAGCATTCCCAATACCGGTGAAAACTGATTTGCTAAATGCGGACATACAGTCATAATTACAAAGAACAAAGCCAAAAGCATCGTAGATTGTCCAGTGTGGATCCCCAGATCCGCATTTCTAAACACCATGAGACATAATAAGACCACTACACCTACAATGCTGTTCTCATTTCCAAATAAGATACTGAAAATAGTAACAAATAAAAAACAAAATGCCATTGTAACAGCTATCTTTACCAAATATACCAGTATATGATATGTTTTTTCTTTCACTGTTTCACTCTTTTTCAACAGATTTTTAGAACCTGCCTGATTTAACTGCAATTCCTGATAAAATGTCATGTAATTCCTCCTCTATCTGTTTTTCTTAAACTTATATGGCCTCATCTTTCTGTATTGGAAGCTCTACAACAAATCTGCATCCACCATATTCACGGTTTTCTGCTTTGATTATTCCTCCGGCACTATCTACAATCCGTTTTACAAGTGCAAGACCTAGGCCATTTCCTTCTGCTTTATGAGATCCATCTACCTGATAGAACTTGTCAAATATTCTGGATTTTACATCATCCTCTATTCCTGGTCCTTCATCTTCCAGAATGAACTTAACAGAATCCTGTTCTTGTTTCAGAAACATCGTAATTGTCCCCTTTGAAGGGCTGAACTTAATCGCATTATCCAAAAGATTTATCCAGATATGCATAAAAAGTCCTTCATTCCCAGTATATTTAACTTCCTCCAATTCTACCTGAAAACCAATTTCTTTTCCTGTCCATTTTGTTTCCAATGAAAGAACTGCCTGGCGGATCTGTTCATCCAGACGATATTCTGTTTTTTTCATTGGTATATTCTGATTCTCTAACTTGGATAACAGCAAAATATTACCAACCAATCCGGAAAGTCTTTGGGTGTTAAATAAGATTTTTTCTACATATTCCTCTTGATCCGGAGACAGTTCTTCTCCCTGAAGCAGCATTGTATATCCTTCAATGGCATTAATCGGGGTCTTAAACTCATGAGAAACATTAGATACAAAATCCATCTGCAGCACCTCTGTTGCACGAAGTTCTTTTGTCATAACGTTAAAACTTTGATAAGATTCTCCAATTTCTGCTATACGGCTGTTCGTTTCCAAATGCTGTTCAAAATCTCCCTGAAAAACTTCCTTCATTGCTTTACCAAGTCTGGTAATTGGTTCCAGTAATTTTGCATTGATAAAGGAAGTGATCAGCCCTGCAATCAATGTATTGAAAATCAAAAGCCAGCCAATCACAGGTATGCTGCCCGGCAGATTAAAAAAATGATTCAAAAAAGCAAATAATAAAGCAGATATGACTGTTGAAAATACAAGTGCCAGCCAGATTGCACCAGTCAGACAGGATCGGATCCGCAATCCTTTTTCTTTCTTTTGTTCCATTATTTTTTCACCACCTTGTATCCAATTCCACGCATTGTTACGATTTCAAAATCAGGGTTATCTTTAAAACGCTCTCTGATTCTTCCTATATGTACCTCTATCGTATGTGGGTCTGCCTCCGTCTCGTATCCCCATACTTCATCCATCAACTGTTGTTTTGTAAATGTTCTGCCTGGCGAAGCTGCAAGCTTATATAAAAGCAGGAATTCTTTTTTAGGCAAAACAAGACTTTCCTTATCAGTTGTAACCGTCATTGCATCATAATCAAACTCTGTTGAACCGATCACAATTTTGTGTTCATTCAGTATCTGTGCACGGCGAAGCAGTGCTCCGACTCTTAAAACCATTTCATTCACATTTACCGGTTTTACCATATAATCGTCACTTCCCGAAAGAAATCCCTGGCGCATATCATCAAAGGAACCTTTCGCAGTGATCATAAGCACTGGTATCTGATATCCTGCTGAACGAAGTTCTGACACCAGTTCATAGCCATCCATAACCGGCATCATAATATCAGAAATGATCAGATCAATATATTCCTTATCCAATACTTCTAATGCCTGTGCTCCATCCGATGCACTTTTGACTTGATATCCATTCTTCTCAAGCACTTTTTGGAATAGCTGGCTTAATTCTTTATCATCTTCTACAATCAATATTTGAAACACGTTTTCCTTCCTCCTTATTAAAACAGATACCTTGCCCATCCAAGCAGATGCTGTACCAAAAATATTTTTCTCTGACGTTTCTTTGTTAATTCGATTGGCTCTACATGATATGGATCATTATAAGTTCCGTCTTCTAATACCTGGCGGGACACTTTTTCATATTCCATCATGCCCTCTTCCAACTGTTTATTAATATCTTTACTGCGTATTACAAGCATCAGTTCCGTATCCAGATAAGCACTTCTCATGTCCATATTAAAGGAACCGATTACAGACAGATCATCATCAATTAGAATACTTTTTCCGTGGTATGAATAACCGCCTTCATATTCCCAGATATCAATTCCTGTACTTAAGATTCTGTTTCTGTTTTTCGCATAATCGGCTGACCCAAATGGATTCCCATTATTCGCAACTGAATTTGTCATGATTGAAAAATCTGAAACATTCTCTGCAATCTCTTTCCATGTATTATACATCATATCATTGCAGATAATATATGGCGTGTGGATCTTCACACGATCTTTTGCATTTTTCATCAATTTTCCCAACTGATACCACACTACCGGTTCTTTGGAACCTGTGTGAATAGGATTTGACACTAATGCAATCTTTTCTGTCTCAAAAGTTTCGTCCGTATAATCGGTATCGCAGATTCTTTCCTTATTCTCTTCAAAATATTTCTGATAGCCGTTCTGCAGCTCTAAAACTGCGTTCTTTACAGATTTTCTATTTGCCAGTTTTTTATTGTTATGAAAATAACCACTGTCTTCCTGATCCCATATAGTTTCAAAATAATCTAACAACTGGTTAACTGAATTTTCTTTCTCAGGTTCATTGCAAACAACCAACACGTCTCTGTCATAGTTCTTATGTCCCGGAAAATCACCCAGGAAATAATTGTATGTATTTCTTCCCCCTAGAATATATCTCTTTCCATCTGCAATCAAATATTTATCATGCATTCTACCCATCATTTTCCACGGTTTCAACGGATTGGCCTTATTATACAGTTTAATTTCAACATTCTTATGGGAAGATAATCCATAGAAATACGGATTTCCTTCCATATCAATCCAGCTCTCCATTCCATCTACTAACAGACGAATATGTACACCTCTGTCTGCCGCATCATGCAGTGCTCCTAAAATCAATTTTCCACTTTCATCGGATTGAAATGCAAAAGTAGAAAGAATAATTTCCTTTTTTGCATTCTTGATCAAACGCACTCTTTGTAAAAGCGCTTCTGGATTCTTTTCTATGATTACTGCCCGTTCTGTATTTTCACTGCATTCGTTCCATGACCCATTTTTTGTTTCTTTTTTGGTTGTATTGGACACTTCCGGCTGCTTTTTATATGCAACGCAGATTCCGAGCAATTCATAAAAAGCCACACATAAAAAAATTGCCAGTATAACAAGAAGGATTTTACATATTTTATGCTTTTTCATTGTACATCACCTGATTCCTTTTTATTTCATACTTATACAATACAAAGTCAATCTCAATTTAACCTCAACAAAATTTATTTTTCATAAAAAATATGACCGACTTCTTTTTAATGAAACAGTCATATTTTTATTCTAATATATGAAGGAGCTTTTCTTACTCCGTTGTATTAATCACTATTTTATTTCTTCCATAAGCTGTCGGATTTTTCTCAATGTACACCGTGTAACTGCCAGGTCATCTTCTTGTATATTCGATATGATTTTTTCATAAGCTTCTATCATTTTTTCTTTCTGACAATTACTTAATTCAATTGCCTTGTTCGTCAAAACAAGGTATGTTCTTTCTTTTTTTTCATCTAATTTCCAGATAATATATCCTTTATTTTCAAGACTTTTTACCATCTTAGATGTTTCTGGAATCAATAATTTCATGTATTCTGCCACTTCTGAAAGATATACTCCTTCATGACAGTCTGATTTTTCAACACATTCCTTTATACTATAAAGAAACAAATAATCTGTTCTTTCAACAAATTCAAATATACTTTCAACATTGATGCTCTTTAAAAAAAACTCCTCTGCACTGGTTCCTGCTCCCATATTATCGTTCCTCTCTTTCTATATATTCTTTTGGTACTACGTCAAGAAAAAGTACCAGTCAAACTGAAATTTCTTTACTAATTCAATTACTCTTTACATAACTTTTTTCATATTAATTTGGACTTTGATAATTACAGTGACTATGTATTCTTACTGTGTT
>NZ_JBEHVX010000075.1:0-11453 GCF_040227455.1 Catenibacterium sp. RTP21428st1_D7_RTP21428_210409
TATGCTGCAAAACAAAAGCACCGTTGTGGTGCTAATGTTTGATTATTTTTGAGACATTATCAATTTCGGTTGACAGTCGTTACTGCATAGAAACCACAGGAGCAGTTTACTTATTTCGCTTCATATATTTGGTCTAAAAAAGGACTCATAATGAGTCCTCTACATTAACAATCATACTGAGTGAATACGTCACTAACTGGTAAATCGTTTTCGATGTTTTCAATTGTATGTGCAAGTAATCCTGCAACAGATACAGAAACAAGTTTATCAAATTTCTTTTCTTGTGGAATTTCGATAGTGTTAGTAATAACAACTTCTTTTGCAGCACAAGTAGATAATCTTTCAATAGCAGGTCCAGAAAGTACACCATGAGTACATGCAATATATACATCCTTAGCACCTTTCTGTTTTAACATATCAACACCAGCTGTAATAGTACCAGCTGTATCGATCATATCGTCAACTAAGATACAGTTCTTACCTTCAACATTACCGATGATACCCATAACTTCAGCTACGTTTGGTTTAGGTCTTCTCTTATCGATGATAGCGATAGGGCAGTCAAATGCTTCAGACATCTTACGAGCTCTAGTAGCTCCTCCGTGGTCAGGAGATACAACACATAAATCCTGAACCTTCTTTTTACGGAAGTATTTGATTAATAGTGGTAAAGCCTGCATTTCATCAACTGGAATATCAAAGAATCCCTGGATCTGAGCTGCATGTAAGTCAACAGTTACAACACGGTTAACACCAGCTGTAGTTAATAAGTCTGCAACTAGCTTAGAAGTGATTGGCTGTCTAGGTTTAGCTTTACGATCCTGTCTAGCATATCCGAAATATGGAATAACTGCAGTAATTTCACGAGCAGAAGCACGTTTTAAAGCATCAGTTAATACTAAGATTTCCATTAAGTTTTCAGTTACTGGATTAGAAGTAGACTGAACAATGAATACGTCCTTACCACGAACAGATTCACCGATTTCACATAAGATTTCACCATCTGCGAAGTGATGAACTTTGCAGTCTCCAACCTTAGTACCTAAAATGCTTGCGATATCCTGAGCTAATTTCTTGCTTGAAGATAAAGAAAATACTGTAATTTTGTTTTTCATATGTGTCCCCTTTTTTTATTTCTTGTTTCTTTCGTTATAAATCTTCATACGTTTTTCTTCTAAAACTTTTGCATAACCAGGTTTGTTCACCTGTCTAGCACGTGCGATAGACATTGCGCCATCTTCTACAGTTTCTGTTACAGTAGATCCAGCTGCAACAAATGCGCCTTCACCAACAGTCACTGGTGCAACTAGATTTGAATTACATCCAATAAATGCATTGTCTCCAATAACAGTCATTGACTTATTCTTACCGTCATAATTGCTTGTGATAGTACCACAACCAATATTAACGCCATCGCCTACTTTAGCATCACCGATATAAGTAAGATGAGCAGACTTGCTTCCCTTACCAAAATCAGCTTTCTTCATTTCCACAAAGTTACCAATGTGTACATTCTCTCTAATATGACAATTAGTTCTTAGTCTTGCATAAGGACCAATATCAGTACCGCTTTCTACAATAGAATCGCTTAATACTGAGAACTTGATTTCCACATTATCCTTAATATCTACATCTGTAAATTCACAATAAGGACCAATATGACAATGTGCCCCTATAGTAGTATGTCCCTTGATAATACAACCTGGTTCAATGATTGTATCTTTACCAATCACAACATCAGTACCAATATATGTGTTATCAGTATCTACAATAGTTACACCATTTAATAACCAATTCTTATTTACTCTCTTCTGAAGTAACTTAGTTGCTTCAGCAAGCTGAACACGGTCATTAATGCCACCTACTTCACTGAAATCCTGAATCTTATAGCCATCAACCTTCTTGCCTTCTTCATTCATGATTCCAATTAAATCTGTAATATAATACTCACCCTGAGCATTGTTGTTTGTTACTTTCTTTAAAGCTTCAAACATTGATTTGTTATCAAAACAATATTCACCTACATTCATCTCAGTGATATCCATCTGAGATTCCTGTAAATCTTTGAATTCTACAATTCCAGTTACCTGTCCATCTTCCTTAATAATACGACCAAATGGAAGTGACAAGTCACAATCACAAGTCATTACAGTACCACTATTCTTACCATTCATATGATAATCAATAAGTCCCTGTAATGTTTCCGCAGTAATTAAAGGTGCATCTCCATTTAATACAAGAGTCATACCTTCTTTATCTCCTAGAACACTTTCTGCCATCATGACAGCATGTCCAGAGCCTTTCTGCTCTTCCTGTAAGACAGTAGTGACGTCGTTATCTAACAAAGCCTTGACCTGGTCAGCCCCATGTCCAACAACAACGACTGTTTCTGCGATATCTAACTTCTTTAATTCATCCACCACATGATTGATCATTGGTTTATATAAAACTTCATGAACAACCTTAGGTGCATCTGATTTCATACGAGTGCCTTTACCCGCTGCTAAGACAACTGCATAAACTTTCATCGACATATCTCCTTTTTTCCCCTACATTCTAGCAAAATTCAATTCAAAATAAAAGAGAAAAGGCGCAAGTTATCCCTTTTTCCTTTTCTCTGGATAGTAAATCTGTGTTTTTACTGCAAAACTATATTTCTTTTTAAAATATGGAAGCACTTTATCAATTAATTCAGAATCTTGAGTCATACCAAAAACAGATGAACCACTACCTGACATAAGAGCACCATCAAAACCAAAGTTCATCATATCATCCTTAATAGACTGAATATCCTGTACCATCTTAATAGAAGGCGCTTCTAAAGTATTACCTAAACAATCTACAACACCCTGATAATCATTCTTTTCAATTGCATGCTTCATTAAGTCAATATCTGGATGAACAGCTGTTTCGATATCTAAATCATCAAAACATTTCTTTGTAGAAACACCTTTCTTAGGTTTTACAATCAATAAATGACAATTAAAACGTGAACGATCAATAAAATGTAGATTTTCACCAATACCACCTACAACCGCAATACGATTCCATACACAAAATGGAATATCTGCACCAATCTCTTTACCCATTTCACACATATCCTGATAAGACATACGTAAATGGAATAAGCTGTTCATTGCACGGAAGATAGCTGCACCATCGGCACTTCCTCCACCCATTCCAGCTTGTGAAGGAATATGCTTATAACAGTGGATTCTTACACCACTTTGGATATCAAACTTCTTGATTAATGCATCAGCCACCCTATACATGATGTTACGTTCATCAGTAGGTACACGGTAAGTGTTTGTAGTAATTTCTATACCTTTTTCAATAGGATCAATAAGAATTAAGTCATGAAGACCAATAGGGGCCATAATCATATTTAATTCATGATATCCATCTTCTCTTTCACTTACTACATCTAATGCAAGGTTTATTTTCGCGTAAGCACGAATCTTCATAGTGTATGACTCCTTTCTAGTATTCTTATATAGTCATCAATGTTTAATTCCTCAGCACGTTTATTGGCAGGAATACCACATGATTCTAATAATTCTTTTGTCTGATCATGATATAAAGGCTTTAAGTTATTATAGAGTGTTTTTCTTTTTGCAGTATAACTTGCTTCAATCAGATCAATCAATTCCTGTGATATAACACGTTCTTTATGAATAGAAATAACAGCACTATCTACATGAGGTGCTGGCATAAATACATGTCTAGGCACATTCAATTCATATTGAACATCTCCTACATAATCAATCATCATCTTTAAAGGACTCTTTTCTTCAGAACAGAGCTTTAGTGCAACTTCCTTTTGTACCATAGCGACTAAACGATTAATAGGTGTAGAAGAAGACACAATCTTTGTGATGATTTTAGATGTAATATAATAGGGAAGATTTGTGACAACACAGATATCCTTATAGTCCTTTAGTTTATTACATGCTTCTTCTAAATCAGCTTTCATGAAGTCCTGGAAGATGATTTCTACATTATCACGTCCTTCTAAAGAGAATGATAATACTTCTTTTAAACGTTCATCTATTTCAAAACATAATACTTTACCAGCTTTAATAGAGAGCTGTTCTGTAAGAGCGCCTATACCAGGTCCTATTTCAATAACTGCTGTCTCCTTATCCAGCGAAGCATGATCTGCGATACTTTGAATAATACCTGGATCTACTAAGAAGTTCTGTCCATATTTCTTAGAAGGCTTTAAGTTAAATGTATTTAATATAAATTCTGTATTTGATTTTTTTGCGATATTTTCCATATCATTTATTATATAGGATATGTAAAGAAAAGACCATTGAGTTCCCTGAAAAATTCTTTTATAATGGTCAAAAAGGTGATGTATATGGATAGAAAAACAAAAATAATGGAAATAATAAGTAGTAGTGATAAACCTGTTTCAGCAAGTAAAATTGCGAAAGAATTAGGTGTTTCTAGGCAGATTATTGTAGGAGATGTTGCATTACTAAGAGCATCGGGAGAAGATATTACTGCTACACCTAGAGGATATATATTAGATACAAATAGGAGTAATCATTATACGATTGCAGTAAAGCATAATAACGATCAATTAGAAGAAGAATTAAATACTATTGTAGATTTAGGTGGTAAGGTTGAAGATGTAATAGTAGAACATCCTCTTTATGGAGAAATCAAAGGAAATCTACATATATATTCACGTTATGATGTCTCTAAGTTTATGTCTGCAGTTAAGGATAATGATATTGCGCCTCTTTCTCTATTAACAGATGGTGTTCACTTACATACAATCACAGCACCTGATGAAGAAACATTAGAACGTATTAAAGAAGCATTGGATGAAAAGCACATACTATTAAAATAAGGCTGTGGTGAACAGCCTTTTTAATTATATCGAGAAGAAGTTTTTGATTTCATCTTTAAAGAAATAGATGAATAATAATGTATTTCCAATAAATGGTAAAACTAAATTAGAACAGAATATTGTAGGTAGTGAAGAAATTGAATATACATAAAAAAGAGTCAGCAGATAATGTCTACTGACTCTTTAATGCTTTAAGTACTTCTTCTTTTGTAATACCCATCATATTCAATCTCTTAAATAATGCTTTCGCATTACCATAACCTAAATGAAAGGCATCATAGACCTGTAGTCTTCTCTTCTTATTTCCTAATACATCTAGATCAATAAATTCATCCCATGAAATAGATTCTTTAGCATCACTAAATGTGACTGCATTCTCTAATGCTTCAATAATTGCATCATGTCTTGCTTCCGCAATACCAAGCTTCTTCACACCCTTGGCATCTTTTTTTGCGACAAAGGCATGCTTTGCATTAGGAACAGCCTGAATGACTTTATTTCTAATCTGTGTACCAGGATAATCAGGATCTGTTAAGACAATGACACCACGTGTCTTGGCAGCAGTTTTAATGAGAGATAGAATATCTTCGTTGATTCCTGACCCAGATGTTTCAATTGTATCTACATCAAATAACTGTTTAAGTGTTGCTGTATCTGTTTTACCTTCTACTACAACAACTTCTTTAATCTTTCTCACAATAGTCTCCTAACTCAGCAAGTCAATCATACGTTCTATTGTACGCTTGACATCTCCCTGATCATAATAATAATCGAAATCTTTCTCAACCATTACAGTGAGTATAAGGCAGCATGTATCATAATCAGCCTGTGAAAGGGTTATATCCTTCACAGGCTTCTTTTTATACTTGTAGTCGCCTAATTCTTGTAATACACGTCTATATATTACAGGGTTATTCTTACAGGCTAATTTCTTTAATACAGAAATCTTATTATAATTCAGTTTTGATCTTATAAAGCCTAGAATAGCCCTACCTCGCGAGGGCGGGGTGGAATGTCCATCTTCCATATCTTCCTCCACTATTTAGATGATTCCATGTTCTTAAATGCTGTTGATAACATTAATTTAATACGGTTAAGCTGGTTAGTTTCACTAGCTCCTGGATCGTAATCAATCGCAACAATGTTAGATTGTGGATATTTTCTTCTTAATGCCTTAATGACACCCTTACCTGTTACATGGTTAGGTAAGCAGGCAAATGGCTGCATACATACAATATTTGGTGCACCTTCATCAATGAGTTCAATCATTTCACCAGTTAAGAACCATCCTTCACCTGTCTGGTTACCAATAGAAACAACTTCACTTGCTTTCTTTGCAATTTGATCAATAGGATGTGGTGCATCAAAACGATTTGATGCTTCTAATGCCTTAATCATATCTTTTCTTAAGAAATCTACGAGTTTAATTGCTACATTACATAACTTAGCTGATTTCCAGCTTGCATCATAATGTTCATGTTCATATTGAGTATTGTAGAAACAATACTGGAAGAAGTCAATTAAATCTGGCATAACTGCTTCTGCGCCTTCTTCTTCAATAATCTTTACAATCTCATTATTGGCAGTAGGGTGGAATTTTACAAGGATTTCTCCTACAAGACCTACTCTAGGTTTCTTAATATCTAGAAGTGGTAATTCATCAAATTCCTTTACAATCTGATAAACGTTCTTCTTGAATTCCTTCATAGAACCATTTTCAACGTTTTCTTTACACTTCTCTACCCATGATTCATATAATTCATTAGCTGAACCTTTCACCTTTTCATAAGGTCTTACACGATATAAGACTCTCATGAATAAGTCACCATACATAGCCCCAATAATAACCTTCTTAGCCACCTTATAAGTAATCTTAAAGCCTGGGTTAGATTCTAATCCCTGTAAGTTTGCTGAAATAACAGGTACATAATCCATATGTGCATCCTTTAATGCTTTTCTAATAAACGCAATATAGTTTGTTGCACGACATCCTCCACCTGTCTGTGAGATGATCAATGCCACCTTATGAGGATCATACTTACCTGAATTCAAGGCATTCATCATCTGACCTGTTACTAAGATACTTGGATAACATGCATCATTATTGACATACTTTAATCCCTGTTCTACAGCATCTTTATCTACAGAAGGTAATACGACAAAGTTATAACCTTCTGAATTCATTGCAGTTTCTACAAACTGGAAATGAATAGGAGACATCTGAGGACATAAAATAGTCCATCTATCATCCTTCATTTCTTCTGTGAATGATACTTTTTCAGATTCATATTTATTTTCTAAGTGCACAGTATTGTCTTTCTTCTTTACTGTTGCTTTAAGTGATCTAATACGGATTCTGATTGGTCCTAAGTTAGAGGCTTCATCAATCTTAATAAGTGTATAAATCTTACCTCTTGCCTGTAATAATTCAGCCACCTGGTCACTTGTAACTGCATCTAATCCACATCCAAATGATGTTAACTGGATAAGTTCAAGATCTGGCTGAGTTGTTACGAATTCTGCAGCACGATAGAGTCTAGAATGATATGTCCACTGGTCTACTACACGTAAATCTAAGTTTTCTTTATTTAAATTACATACAGAATCTTCTGTTAATACACAAAAACCTTCACTTGTAATTAAGCTGGCAATACCATGGTTGATTTCTGGATCCACATGATAAGGACGTCCTGCAAGGACAATACCCTTCTTATGGTTTTTATGCATCCATTCCAATGCTTCCTGACCCTTTACTTCAATATCTTTTCTTGCACGTGCTAATTCCTGATAAGCCTTATCAATCGCATTATGCATTTCCTTATCTGAAATATCATATTCAGCTAAAGATTCCTTCATTACCTTAAATAATGTCTTAGGGTTATTTAAAGATAAGAATGGGTTCTTATATTTCACATGTTTTTCTTCTAAGCTGTCTACATTGTTTCTAATAACTTCTGGATAAGAAGCAACAACTGGACAGTTATAGTTATTACCTGCATCTTCATATTCTTTTCTTTCATATGCTACTGATGGATAGAAGATAAAAGGAATACCTCTTTCAATTAGGTTTTCAATATGTCCATGAGAAATCTTTGCTGGATAACAGGCATTTTCTGATGGAATAGATTCAATACCCTTTTCATAGATTTTCTTAGAAGATCTTGCAGATAAGACAACTCTAAAGCCTAACTGAGTAAAGAATGTATGCCAGAATGGATAGTTCTCATACATATTAAGTACTCTAGGAATACCCACTTCTCCTCTTCTTGCATCATCTTTAGAAAGTGATTTATAACCAAAGATACGACCATATTTATAATCATAGAGGTTAGGTAACTTTTTAGATGTCATTGGAAGGTTAGCCCCTCTTTCACATCTATTACCTGAAATATATTCTCTACCATCATTAAATGATGTAATAGTTAACATACAGTTATTTGTACACTTACCACAGTTTCTAATCTTCGTATTATAGTCAAGTGCTTCTATTTCTTCTAATGAAAGAATAGTAGAAGGTTCATTGTCATCATTTTCAATCGCAATACGGGCCATACCATAGGCACCCATTAATCCTGCGATATCAGGTCTTACTACTTCAATACCTGTTTCTTTTTCAAATGCACGTAGTACAGCTTCATTATAGAAAGTACCACCCTGTACAACAACATGCTTACCAATATCTTCTTTACTTCTTAGCTTAATTACTTTATATAATGCATTCTTGATAACTGAATAAGATAAACCAGCACTGATATCTTCTACAGAAGCACCTTCTTTTTGTGCCTGTTTTACCTTTGAGTTCATGAATACTGTACATCTAGAACCTAAATCAATAGGGTGTTTAGACTTTAATGCAAGTTCTGCGAATTCTTCAATCTTATAACCTAATGATTTTGCGAATGTTTCTAAGAATGAACCACATCCTGCAGAACATGCTTCATTTAATGAAATGTTCTGAATGACGTTATCTCTAATAGTAATAGCCTTCATATCCTGACCACCAATATCAAGAATGAAATCTACATCAGGTTCATAGGCTTTTGCGGCAGTATAATGGGCAATTGTTTCTACTTCACCAATATCCACCTTTAAAGCAGCTTTAATAAGAGCTTCACCATAACCAGTAACACCTGCTTTCGCAATATAACATCCTTCTGGAAGCATCTGATAGATTTCCTTCATCAGACTCATAATTAACTGTAATGGATTTCCTTCATTAGAACTATAGAAAGAATATAAGATAGCACCCTGATCATCAGTCATGATGATCTTAGATGTTGTAGAACCAACATCGATACCTAAGAATACTTTACCTTTATATTTCTTAAGTGTTCTTTTCTTAGTGATATGAGTAAAGTGTCTTTCTCTGAATTCTTTTAATTCTGCTTCACCATTAAATAATGGTTCTAAGACATTTGTAAGTTCTGTAGGAGAATCTGAAAGACCTTCTAAGTCTTCAATAATCTTAGAAATGTTTAATGGATTTTCTACTTTTTCTTTCGCATTTAAACATGCTCCCATAGCAACAAATAGCTGTGAATTCTGTGGGAAGATGATTTCATCTTCAGTTAAACCTAATGTTTCAATAAAACGTTCTCTTAACTGATCCATGAAATATAGTGGACCACCTAAGAATGCAACATTCCCTCTAATAGGTTTACCACAGGCAAGACCAGAAATAGTCTGATTGACAACTGCCTGGAAAATAGATACCGCAATATCTTCTTTAGATACACCTTCATTAATTAAAGGCTGAATATCTGTTTTTGCAAAGACACCACAACGCGATGCGATAGGATAGATTGTCTTATAGTTTTTCGCATATTCATTTAAACCAGCAGCATCAGTCTTTAATAAAGTAGCCATCTGGTCAATAAATGCCCCAGTACCTCCTGCACAAGTACCGTTCATACGCTGTTCAAGCTGTCCTTCAAAATAAGTAATCTTGGCATCTTCTCCACCAAGTTCTATAACAACATCAGTTTGTGGAATATATGTTTCTACTGTCTTTGTACACGCAATAACTTCCTGTATAAAAGAAATACCAAGCTTATCTGCAAGAGATAAACCTCCTGAACCAGTCATAACGGGATATAAATCAATATCACCCATCTGGTTCTTTACTTCAATTAATAACTCATAGATTGTTTTTCTAACATCTGAGAAATGTCTTGTGTACTTAGAAAACAAGCATTTATCATTCTCATCTGTCAAATAGAGTTTTACAGTTGTAGATCCTACATCAATTCCTAAATAATATTTCATATTTCCACATCCTTCTCTCTTTTTGAGTATTATATCGAACCTATATTAAACGAATTTTAAGAAATAATCTAGTTTTTTGCATAATAAAATTATAAAATATAACGATAAATACACAAAATTTAACTATTTGTAAGGAAAAGTACAATGCTTGTCTAACAAAGTCAAAAAGAGGAAGGAAGGATGAAAATATCATCCTATCTCGTCCTCTTTTGTATGATCTACTATTCAATTATATAAATAATTCACACTCTTTTCTAATTAAACAAACCTTTGCGATTGCTGTTTCTATGACTGCCATCTTCTCTTGATCTAGACTTCTTGCTTGTTTTGGACAAACAGCCACACAACGCATACATGAAATACATTTATCCTTGTCTGTCACTTGTGGGTTTTCTTTACTAATTGCACCTGTAGGACATTTTACTACGCATAAGCCACACTTTGTACATAAGGTATTTGCTTGAGGAATCGTTCCTCCACCTGCTTTCTTATAAGGTCTATGACCTGGAATATTCGGTTTAGCATTAATCTTATTAGATGCTTTTTCTAGAATCTGATCACCAAATTCCTCTAATTGATGACAATCATTCTCATTCGGTCTTCCTGTCGCAAATTGATGGAAAATAGAATGTTCAGCAATGGCTGATATAGCCCCAATGACATCAAATCCAGCCATACGTGCATAATCTTCCATTTGAACAAGTGTATCTTCATACGCCCTATTTCCATATACCGCAACAATGACACATTTACAGTTATGTGCATTGATTTTCGCAAGTCTATCTAATGCGACTTGTGGTGCTAATCCAGCAAAAGAAGGCATAGCAATTACCGCAATATCATTTTCTGTCAATGATATATCTTGATAATTCTTATCTACAACTGAAAGATCTATGTCTTCTACATAAGCCCAATTCTTTGTGATTGATTTTGATACCTTTTCAGTTCCACCTGTTGGACTGAATATAATTCTATACTTATTCATCATATTTTTTACCCAACTGCTTCCTTAATTTCCTTTTCGTGATTTATCGCAAATTCACTTAGTTTGTAGGAACGGATTCTCTTATTAACTAATATTGGAATCACAAATCCGTTCTTCACTAATACTGCCAATCTGTTAATAACTGTCTTATTTGTGACTGATAATTGTTTACTCACTTCTATTGGAGTAAACTCACCTCGATAATTTGAAATCAACAATACTAATAATTCTTTTTCTCTCTCTTTTAAGAAAGATAAACTTCCTGTTTGAATACCCATAATCTACAGGTAACGATTTAAGAGAAGTGTGGAGCAGAAATATTCAGGATATAGACTATTTGTC
>NZ_JBEHVX010000076.1:0-11276 GCF_040227455.1 Catenibacterium sp. RTP21428st1_D7_RTP21428_210409
CCACAAAAGACGGACCTCGGTCCGTCTTTTGCTTTTTATGAAACTATAATGAGTTATTTACCCGTTACAGCCTCTTTAATATTAATCTACAATAATTGTACCTTCTTTAGGTGCACCAGCAGCATTTGATTCATCAGTATCAATATGCATGAATGTAGCATAAGTATCTTTAACACGGCACATAACATCACCAAATACTAATGAACGACCATTTGTTTCAACTTCTACTTTAACAATCTGACGATCCTTAATACCCATAGCTTCTGCATCTTCTGGAGAGAAGTGGATATGACGTTTTGCAGCAATAACGCCTTCAGTTAATTCAACTTCACCCTTAGGACCAACTAATTTACAAGCACCACTACCAGCAAGGTCACCAGAACCTCTTACAGGTGCTTCTAAACCTAATGATCTTGCATCAGTAAGAGCTAATTCAATCTGAGTATAATCTCTTACAGGTCCAAGAACAGACATAGCTTTTTCTCCTCTAGGTCCTACTACCTTTACCTTTTCAACACATGCAAACTGACCTGGCTGAGAAAGATCCTTCTTCTTAGTTAATTCATAACCTTCACCAAATAAAGTTTCTAAATCAGCCTGACGTAAATGAATATGTCTAGCTGAAGTTTCAATAATAATCTTGTTATTCATAATCTGCCTCCTAGTCACGTATTTTACACCCTTTTTCTTATTTTGAAAAGGCTTACTTTACAAATTAGTATAAGTGTAACACATCAATGTTTGTTTTCATTGATTTACAAAACTGTTATAATATCTGTAAGTGAGGTTGATGTTATGATTAATATTATTACGTCGGAATTACCAATGATTTGGAAGTTTGTAAAATCAGCTATTGATTTATTGGCAGTATGGGTTTTATTGTACTATGGTATCATGATGTTTAAGACAAACATGCGTACTATGCAGTTATTTAAAGGAGTTATTGTAGTTCTTCTTGTTAAGGCTATTACGAGTGTTCTAGGGCTTGTGACTCTTGGTACTATTGTAGATGCAGTCATTACATGGGGAGTATTGGCTATTGTAGTCATTTTCCAACCAGAAATACGTGTTTTATTAGAGAAGATGGGACAAACTAAAAATGAAGTACAGCATCGTTTATCTGATGATGAAAGAGAACGTGCTATGGATGAACTTGTTGAATCTATTACAACTATGTCTAAGGATAAAACAGGCGCATTAATTACATTTGAGCGTCGTCAGTCTTTACAGGACTTCATTAATACAGGTGTTAAAGTGTCTGCTTCTATTAAAGCAGAACTTCTAACTACAATCTTCTATGAAGGTACACCTCTTCATGATGGGGCTACTATTATTAAGAATGATATGATTGTGGCTTCTGCCTGTTTCTATCCTCCTACTAATAAGGAAATTCCTTCACAGTATGGAGCAAGACATAGAGCGGCCATTGGTATTAGTGAAATCACTGATTCTTTGACAGTGGTTGTATCTGAAGAGACAGGAAATGTTAGCTTTGCAGCTAATGGCGAACTTACAAGAATTAACTTAAATGAGTTACGTTCTAAATTAATTGCAGAGTTGAACTGGTATGATGAAGGTGGTGAAGACCATGAGTGATCCTAAGAAAAAGAAACAGACGGATTCTACTACAGATTTTTTCTTACAGTTTATGAAAGAAGAAAAGTCTGATAAAGAGAAGACAGAAGCTAAAAAAGAAGAAAGAGAACAGACTTATACTAAAACAGTAGAAAAGTTTTCTTCAGGTTATAACTACTTTAATAAGCTATTAGATAAGCTTCTTGCCAATAAGCATTCTGTACGTATTCTTTCGTTTGTGCTTGCAGTATTTTTATTTGTTTCATTCTCTGGTGGAGATGTCATGAATTCTACCACTGCAGGGGCAACTTTAAAGAAAGTGCCAGTACAGGTAGAAGGTTTAAAGGAAGGTTATGAGGTATCAGGACTTCCTGCAACAGTAGAAATAGGATTAATTGGTCCTTCTATGGATATCTATACAACTAAATTGACTAGTAATTATGAGGTTTATTGTGATTTATCTGAATATAATGAAGGAACACATCATGTGACTTTAAAAACAAGAAGTTTTGATAGTGATTTGACTGTTATGTTGATTCCTGAGACAGTGACTATTAAGATTCTACCTAAAGTAGATGCTAAGTTTGACTTAGGATATAAGTTTATTAATCAAGATAAATTAAATGAAAAATATAGCGTTTCAGTTGATACAATATCTACAAAACGTGTTACAATAACAGCGACACAAAATAATCTAGATAAGATTGATAAGGTCCAGGCGCTTATTGATGTAGAAGGCAAGACAAAAGCATTCCAGCAGGCATGTGAAATTAAAGCATATGATGCCGATGGCAATGAAGTACAATGTACAATCGCACCAGAAAAGGTGAATGTTAGCTGTCATGTAGATTCTTATTCTAAGGAAGTGCCAGTTAAACCAGAATTTGTTGGCCAATTGCAGGATGGCTATCAAATGACAAATTATAAATTATCTAGCTCTACTGTAACTATTTATGGTAAGCGTACTGATATTAGTGATATTAACTATATTACTTGTCAGGTAGATGTTTCTAATTTATCAGGATCAACAACATTATCTGGTATTGCGTTACAAGGGAATGACAAGATAAACAAGATGTCACAGACAACTGTAGATGTGACTATGTTTATTGAAAAGAAATAGAGAGGACAAAAAAATGGGTAAATATTTCGGAACAGATGGTTTTAGAGGAGAAGCAAATAAGACTTTAACAGTAGAACATGCTTTTAAAGTAGGTCGTTATTTAGGTTGGTATTATAACCGTAACCATAAAGCAAAAATCGTTATTGGTAAGGATACAAGACGTTCAAGCTATATGTTTGAATATGCATTAGTTGCAGGTTTAACTGCAAGTGGTGCAGATGCATATCTTCTTCATGTCACTACAACTCCTTCAGTATCTTATATTGTAAGAACTGATGGATTTGATTGTGGTATCATGATTTCTGCATCACATAACCCTTATTATGATAACGGTATTAAGTTAATCAATGATAAGGGTCAGAAGTTTGATGCTGAAGTAGAAAAGCAGATTGAAATGTATATTGATGGTTTAACTGATGAGCTACCATATGCAACTAAGGATGAAATTGGTCGTGCATTAGATTATTCTATGGGTAGAAATAGATATATTGGTTATTTAATGAGTATTCCTAAACGTGCATTTAGAAATGTTCGTGTTGGTTTAGATTGTGCGAATGGTGCTTCATCTAATATCGCAAAAGCAGTATTTGATGCATTAGGAGCTGAAACATATGTTATCAATGATCATCCAGATGGAGTAAACATCAATACTGATTGTGGTTCTACACATATGGAAGCATTACAGAACTTTGTACGTGAAAAAGGTTTAGATATTGGTTTCGCATTTGATGGTGATGCTGATAGATGTTTAGCTGTAGATGAATTTGGTAGAGTTGTAGATGGTGACTTAATTCTTTATGTATGTGGTCAGGAATTAAAGAAAAACAATGAATTAGCGAATAACACAATCGTTACTACAATCATGAGTAATATTGGTCTTTATAAGGCTTTAGATAAGATTGGTATTGGTTATGCTAAAACTGCTGTTGGTGATAAGTATGTATATGAAAACATGGTCACTAATGGTAACGTTATTGGTGGAGAACAGTCTGGTCATATTATCTTCTCTAAACATGCAACAACTGGTGATGGTATCCTAACATCATTAAAGATTCTTGAAACATGTATTGAAAATAAAAAGACATTAGCTCAGTTAACTGAACCAGTAACTATTTATCCACAGTTATTAATCAATGTACGTGTAAGTGATAAAGCTACAGTATTAAATGATGCAGATATTAAGAAAGCAATTGAAGAAGTGACAGAAACATTAGGTGATGATGGTCGTATTTTAGTAAGAGAATCTGGTACAGAACCATTAATTCGTGTCATGGTTGAAGCACAGACAGATGAAATTTGTCATGAGAATGTACTTAAGGTAGTAAATCTTATTAAAGAAAAAGGCTATGCCGTTAAATAATCACATAATCTAACAAAATATTGCCACTTTCGTGGCAATATTTTCACTTTATAATGAAATATGGGAGGTGAGTCTCTTGAAATACAAAATTAATATTATTGATGATGAGAAACACTTGAATGATATAGTAAGAACATATTTAGAAAAAGAAGGATATGAATGTACTTCTTTTTATACTTATGATGAAGCTCTAATGCATTGTGATGATGATGTACATTTATGGTTAGTTGATATTATGCTTGATAAGAATAGTGGATTTGATTTGTTGACAGCTATTAAATCAAAGCGTTCTGATATGCCTATTGTCTTTATGTCTGCAAGAGACCAGGACTTTGACCGAATTATTGGTTTAGAAAAGGGCTGTGATGAATATATTACAAAACCATTTAATATGAAGGAAGTGATTCTTCGTATTCATAACGTTTTAAAGCGTGTCTATAAAGATACTGAAATGATTGATATTGATGGTTATATGGTGGATGAATCTAAACGTAAAGTATTAGAAAATGACCATGAAATAGATCTGACTACTAAAGAATATGAATTGCTTCTTTATTTTATGAAGAATAAAGGTATTGCGATTTCTCGTGAACAGGTCTTAACACGTGTCTGGGATGAAAACTATTTTGGTAGTGACCGTGTTGTAGATGATACTTTAAGACGTTTAAGAAAGAAGATGCCAAATATCAATATTAAGACAATCTATGGTTTTGGCTATAGACTAGACTAATGTTTAAATCTTTTTCTTTATTAAAACAGCTTCTTGTAGTAATACTTGGTTTAGCTATCATGTTAGTGGCTGTTGTAATGCCTATTGTAGATTCTAATGTGCATGATATTATTGATGATCAGATGTATGAAAAGCTAGAGACATCACAAAGAGATTCTGTAGAATATGACTTTATGCCTTCTAATAATAAAGAGAAGGCAATCTATACAATTGTTTATGATCCTACAGAAAATGCCTTTACATTTAGTAATCTTTATGGAGATGCCACTACATTGACATTACTATATAACTATTTATTTGGACGTGATTTAGAGAAGATTGTGAATAGTAGAAGACATAATACTATAGAAAGTAAAGGAACTTATGCAAGAGAAACTTATTATTATCGTATTATGAAGGTCGATGATGAGTATTTGATTTCTATTATGTCTAATTCTTATTCAGATAAGCTAATCACAGATATTCGTAATCGTATTATTTATATTCTTTATGCAGTACTTACTATTTTCGCATTAGTACTCGTCTTATGGGTTATTTCTCTTATTCGTCCTTTAAAGAAGATTAAGACTTATGTGGATTCTATTGCGAATCGTGAAGAAGCGACTCTAGTCATGGATCGACAAGATGAAATAGGTGTTGTAGGAAATGCGATTGTCACAATGAAGGATGAACTCATGAAACAGGAAAAAGTCAAAGAAGAAATGATTCATAATATTTCTCATGACTTAAAAACACCTATTGCACTTATTAAGACATATGGACAGAGTGTGAAGGATGATATCTACCCATATGGTGATAAGGACAGTTCTATGGATATTATCCTAGAAAATGCAGATCGTTTAGAACATAAAGTAAAATCCTTACTCTATTTAAATAGATTAGATTACTTAAGTGCTGAAGAAAGTGAATTAAAACCTTTCCCTATCAAAGACTTAATTGAACATATCGTCATGCAGATGGAAGCAATGCAGCATATCCATATAGAAACAGATTTAGATGATGTGGCTTTTATTGGTAATGAAGAACATTGGCGTGTTGCGATAGAAAACATTATTGATAATGCATCACGTTATATGAAATCTGTTATTAAGATTACTTTAAAAGAAGATACACTTATTATCTATAATGATGGTGATCCTATAGATGAAGATAAGAAAGAAGATCTCTTTAACCCTTATGTAAAAGGAATAAAAGGTCAGTTTGGTTTAGGCTTATCCATTGTATCTAAGATTGCAGATATGTATGGCTATGATATTCATGCTGAAAATAAAGATATAGGTGTTGCATTTATATTTACGAAAAGAGCTTCCTAGTTGGGAAGCTTTTTGTGATAGAATAGAGTAAAGGAGTTGAGAACATGACTTATTTTGGAGAACATACACCAAAGCTTGGTTTTGGTATGATGCGTCTACCACGCACTCATGGACAAATTGATATTGAAAAAACAAAGAAGATGGTAGATGCCTTTATGGATGCTGGACTGACTTATTTTGATACAGCTTATGTTTATGAAGGATCAGAAGAAGCAACTAGAAAGGCACTTGTAGAACGTTATCCTCGTGATTCTTATACACTAGCTTCTAAAATCAATGCAAAGATGATGTGTCATGATGAAGAAAGCTGTCAGGCACAATTAAAGGTCAGCTTAGAGAGAACTGGTGCAGGATATTTTGATTATTATCTTCTACATGCATTATCTGATGCCAATGTGGCTTTGTATGATCAATATCATATATGGGACTTTGTGAAGGATGCAAAAGCAAAGGGACTTATTAAACATTATGGTTTCTCTTTCCATGGAACACCACAATTATTAGATGAATTACTTACTAAGCATTCTGATGTAGAATTTGTACAATTACAATTAAACTATGCAGACTGGGAAAACCCAGCTATTACATCACGTGCCAATTATGAAATTGCGAGAAAACATCAGAAATCTATTGTTGTAATGGAACCTATTAAGGGTGGTACACTTGCCTCACCACCTGAATCAGTCAGAGAAATACTACATAATGCGAATCCTGATATGTCTATTGCATCATGGGCTGTACGTTATGTCGCGTCACTAGATGGTATTATTACAGTACTCAGTGGAATGAGTACAATGGAACAGGTACTAGATAATATTTCTTATATGAAAGATTTTAAACCTTTAAGTAAAGAAGAACAGAATACGATTAAGGAAGCACAAAAGGCATTAGATGCCATTGAATCTATTCCATGTACTGCATGTCGTTATTGTACACCAGGATGCCCAATGGGTATTGAAATCCCAGATATTTTCAAGGCAATGAATTGGTACAAGATTTATGGTATGAAGGATAAAGCCAAGGATCGTTATGAAAGCACTGTTCAAAAGAGTGCGAAAGCATCTGAATGTATAGAATGCGGGCAATGTGAGGGTGTTTGTCCACAACAGTTACCTATTATCAAATATTTAAAAGAATGTGCTGATGTATTAGAGGAGTGATGTATTTGAAGAAATGGATCGTATGTCTATTAAGTTTATTATTAATAACAGGATGTACACAAAAGAAGGTTGCATTACCTAAACCTGTCACTATTGAATTTTATTCAGTTAAGACATGTTCTGAATGTATCGCTTTTAAGAAAAATGCGATACCTTATTTAAAGAAACGTTATAAGGATATTACAATCAAGATGTATGATATGGATGATACAAAAACAACAGATCATTATAATCAAGCAATCAATTCTTTAAAGGATTTTGATGATGAATATTATGGTTTAGGTCCATTTATTTATGTAAAAGGTTATTTTGCCTTACTAGGATATGAAACAGATGATGAAGAAATACTCGCAAAAGATATTGAACGTGTCACAAATGGAAAGAAACCTACTCAAGATTTTAATAATCGTAGGTTTACTGTTAAGTAGTACATCATGTAAAAAAAATATATATTCTGTAAAAGTCTATGGACTTAAGTCCTGTGGAAATTGTAGAATATTAATAGATGATTTCAAGGATGATGAAAACATCCATCTGCATATGATTGATATTGATACACATATTTTAGCTTATAAGAAAGAGATCGCATTATATGATGGTTTGAGTGATAACCAGGCTCCTGTCATCATGACAGAGTCATTTGCGAAAGTAGGTTATTCTAGTAAAGAATATAAGGTACTCAAAAAAGCAATCATATCAGGTAAGAAACCAAATCTAAAAAATTATTATAAAAGGAGATCGAATTATGGCAACACCACACAATGAAGCAAAAAAAGGTGATATCGCAAAAACAGTCTTAATGCCAGGAGACCCATTACGTGCAAAATATCTGGCAGAAACATATTTAGAAGATGTTGTACAGTTCAACGCAGTAAGAAATATGTTTGGATATACAGGAACTTATAAAGGAAAGAAGATTTCTATTATGGGTTCAGGAATGGGTATGCCTTCTATTGGTATCTATTCTTATGAATTATTTACACAATACGATGTAGAAAACATCATTCGTATTGGTAGTGCAGGTTCTATGCAGAAGAATGTACATATTAGAGATGTGATTATTGCTCAGGGTTCATGTACAGACTCTAACTTTGCTCATCAATATGAATTACCAGGTACTTTCTCAGCTATTTCTTCTTATTCATTATTAGAAAAAGCTGTTACACTCGCAAAAGAAAAGAAGATCAACTACCATGTAGGTAATGTTTTAGCATCTGATATTTTCTATCATGCAGATACAACTTCTGTAGAAAAATGGTCTAGAATGGGTGTTCTTGCAGTAGAAATGGAATCTTATGCATTATTTGCAACAGCTGCTTATTTAGGTAAGAACGCTCTCACATTACTTACAATCTCTGATTCTTTAGTCAATGATGAACCAGAAACTACTGCCCAAGAAAGAGAAAAGACATTTACTGCAATGATGGAAGTCGCATTGGAGATTGATTAATGAAACAGAAGTGTGCATTTTTTGATTTTGATTATACAATAGCTCATGGTGATTCTATTAGGAAGCTATTGTCTTATACTTTAAAGAAGTATCCTTTATCAGTATTCCGATTTCTTCCACTTATTCCATATGGAATTGGCTATGTATTACATATCTGTTCTATGGAATCAATGAAATCATGGGTTCATTTCCCTTTAGATTTACTCACTGAAGAAGAAATCAAAGACTGTTATGAAAAGGATATCGTACCTACATATTATCCTCATATGGTTGAAGAGATGAAGAAGAGACAGGAAGAAGGATGCTTAGTATTCCTTGTCACTGCCAGTGCTGAAGCTTATATGCGCTTTAATACACTTCCTTGTGATGAGTTAATGGGTACAAAGACACAAATAAAGAATGGACATTATACATCTCGTATTATTGGTGAGAACTGTAAAGGTAAAGCAAAGGTGACTAGAATCAATCAGTATATGAAAGAACATGATTTAGAAATAGACTATGATCATTCTTATGGTTATTCTGATTCTGATTCTGATCTTCCAATGTTGGAATTATGCCGTTACCGTTATCGTGTCGATAGAAAAGATGGCCACTTATCAGACTTTTAAGCAGCACGTGAGTGCTGCTTTTTCAAACAGTTCTTGAAAAGTATAAATCTCTAGTTTATACTTTTTACGTAAGGAAAAGAGGAATATAAAATGACACGTTATCGTGATACGTATGCAAAAGTACGTTTAGATTATATTAAAGAAAATGTAGAAACATTATATAAAAAAACTAAAAAGCCTATGGTGGCTATCATTAAAGCAAATGCGTATGGACATGGCTATAAAGAAGTTGCTTCTGTTTTAAAAGATGAATCTATTATTCAGATGTTTGCAGTAGCTACTTTAAAAGAAGCTGTAGACTTAAGAGATTTAGGTGTAAAACAAGATATTCTAGTATTAGGTGCAATACCACTAGAAGACTTAGATATTGCGATTAAGAAGAATATCAGCCTTGCTTTATTCTCTTTTGATTACTTAAATAAGATTAATGAAATGCATCGTTATGATGCTCCTGTTAAGGTTCATTTAAGTATTGATTCAGGTATGAACAGAATTGGCTTTAAGACAGAAAAAGAATTTGAAAAGGCTATGGAAATGATAGATTCTTCTAAGATTGATGTGGAAGGTATCTTTACTCATTTTGCGACAGCAGATGATTTCTCCCAGGATGATGAATATGAAAAACAGTTAGCTTTATTTAAATCTATTGTAGGTAATAATCGTTTCAAATATATTCATTGTGATAACTCAGCTGCTATGATGTTCCATCATTCAGACTATGGTAATTTGACACGTATTGGTATTGCGATGTATGGTGTAGATCCACGTGGTGAAGAGAATAGTGATTTAAAACAAGCTATGAGTCTTTATACAAAAGTAGCCATGGTTAAAGTTGTACCTAAAGGTGAAAAGATTGGTTATGGTATGACTTATACAGCTGATGAGGATCAATATATTGCGACTTTACCAATTGGTTATGCAGATGGATTTACACGCGCTAATCAGGGTAGAGAAGTTTATATTAATGGTCATTACTATCCTGTAGTAGGAAGAGTATGTATGGATCAGTGTATGGTGAAGGTAGATGAAAATGTAAAGCCTGGGGATGATGTAGAAATCTTTGGAGAACATATCTCACTTGCGAAAATGGCTAAAGAAATCAATACAATCCCTTATGAAATCATCTGTCTCATTTCACCAAGAGTGGAGAGAATATATGAAAAATAGAAATCAATATGCGAAAACAATTAGAAGAATAGAAATAGGTTCTAACTTCTTATTAATTATTGGTATACTAGTCAGTTTCTTTATGTCATGGGGTTTGCCTGGAACTATAGGGACTGTTGTGCTTTATATCTTGCTTATGGCTTATAATTTTACTTTAATGAAAAGATGTCGTTGTGACTCATGTGGTCATGTTGATATCTTTACAAAGTCTAGAAGTTTTGTGACTGGTGTAGAAAATAGATGTCCTAATTGTAACCACAAGTTAAAAAATGATGTACCACTTAATGAAATAGAATTCAAGAAGTAAAAAGATGTCAGCTTAACGGCTGACATCTTTATTATTATATCTTTTTGCAAGTCTCTGGAATGTCGTATGACTTATTTCCAGCATCCTTCCTGCTTCTCTTAAACTAATTAAATTATTCTCCCAAAGCTGATAAATAGAATCAAAATTCTCTGGAATCTCCATGACTGGTCTACCAAACTTCACACCTTTTTCTTTAGCGATTCTGATACCTTCAGCTTGTCTTTGTCTAATATTTTCTCTTTCTATCTGGGCAACATAGGATAATATCTGTAATACAAGATCTGCAATAAACTTTCCTGTTAAGCCATTGATCTTATTTTTTGTATCAAGAAGTGGAAAATCTAATACACTCACATCTACATCCTTATCTTTTGTTAGTATTCTCCATTGTTCAATAATTTCATCATAATTTCCTCCATTTCCCCGCGCCTTCGTTGCGCGGACACAAATATATAACCAAACTCAAATCCACCAAAACTA
>NZ_JBEHVX010000077.1:0-11259 GCF_040227455.1 Catenibacterium sp. RTP21428st1_D7_RTP21428_210409
GCTTCATGAACGCCGTTTAATCGGTGTTTATGAAATTTAATTTTCACTGACCTGTGGTTTGTGGGTATTCAAAAAAATCAAACTTTCCTAAAAAAACCTTTTTGTGTTATACTGGTCAAGTTGAGGAGGTATGCTCATGTCAAATACACATTATGATGAATCCGATATTCAAATATTAAAGGGGCTAGAAGCCGTAAGAAAAAGACCAGGAATGTACATTGGTTCAACTGATTCTCGTGGTTTACACCACCTTGTATGGGAAATTGTTGATAACTCTATTGATGAAGCCATTGCTGGTTATGGTAAGAAGATCACAGTTACATTACATAAAGACGATAGCGTGACGGTCGAAGATGAAGGCCGTGGTATGCCAACAGGTATTAATAAAGAAACAGGAAAGCCAACTACAGAAGTTATTCTTACTGTATTACATGCAGGTGGTAAATTCTCTGAAGATGGTGGTTATAAAACTTCAGGAGGCTTGCACGGTGTAGGTTCTTCTGTCGTCAATGCGTTAAGTGAATTCTTAGAGGTGACTGTCCATCGTGATGGTGTGATTCACACACAGCGCTTTGAAAATGGTGCTACAAAAATTGGAAAGTTAAAAAAAGTAGGAAAAACTAATAAAACAGGTACTATTATTCATTTTAAGCCTGATGCATCTATTTTCTCTACCACAACATTTAGTTTCCAGACAATTAGTGAACGACTCCGTGAAGATGCATTCTTATTAAAGGGAATGACAATAGAACTTATTGATGAACGTACTGATAAAGATGAAACATATCAGTATGAAAAAGGCTTAGAAGAATTTATTGACTGGATCAATAATGATAAAGAAGCTGTTTCACCTATTATCTCTTTTGATGATACTAATAATGAAATAGAAGTAGAAATTGCGATGCAGTTTACACAAAGTTATCAGGAAAATATTATTTCGTTTGTTAACTTAGTACGTACTGGAGATGGAGGTACACATGAAGTAGGATTCCGTTCTGGTTTAACTAAAGTATTTAATGAATATGCAAGAAAATATGCTTTATTAAAGGCAAAAGATAAGAATCTTGAAGGTAGTGATGTACGTGAAGGATTGAATGCAATTATTTCTGTTAAGATTCCAGAAAAGTATCTTCAGTTTGAAGGACAGACTAAATCTAAGCTTGGTTCTCCTATTGCCCGTAATATTCTAGAAAATGTAACTTTTGAACGTATTACTTATTTCTTAGAAGAAAATAAAGATATTGCAGAGAAACTGATTGAAAAGATGATCAAGGCAGCTAATGCAAGACAGGCAGCACGTAAAGCTAAGGAGCAGGCAAGAAAAGGTAAGAATAACCGTGAAGCAAAATTCTTAAGTGGTAAGTTAGCACCTGCACAATCCAAAAATAAGCGTAAGAATGAATTATATCTTGTCGAAGGTGATTCTGCCGGAGGTAGTGCAAAACAGGGAAGAGACCGTAAGTTTCAGGCTATTCTTCCACTTCGTGGTAAAGTTATTAATACAGAAAAAGCCACACAGGCAGATATTTTAAAGAATGAAGAAATCAGTACAATGATTAATACAATAAATGCGGGTGTAGGTGCTGATTTTAATGCGGATGATAGTGCTTATGATAAGATTATCATCATGACCGATGCCGATACTGATGGGGCACATATCCAGATCTTATTGCTTACATTCTTCTATCGTTATATGCGTGGTTTGATTAAAGCAGGTAAGGTTTATATTGCCATGCCACCTCTTTATAAGGTTTCTAAGAAGTCTGGCAAAAAAGATAATGTTATTTATTGCTGGGATGAAAAGGATTTAGAAGCCGCTCGTAAGAAAATGGGAAGAGGCTATGATGTACAGCGTTACAAAGGTCTTGGTGAAATGAATGCAGAACAATTATGGGAAACAACTATGAACCCTGAAACTCGTACTCTTATTCAGGTTACTATTGATGATGCAGCAATTGTAGAAAGAAGTGTCTCTGTATTAATGGGTGATAAGGTACAGCCTAGACGTGAATGGATTGAAAACAATGTACAGTTCTCATTAGAAGATAGCTTCTTTATGGAAGGATAGGTGATCAAACATGACAGAAAAAAATATTATTATGTCCTTAGAGGATATCATGGGTGACCGCTTTGGACGTTATTCTAAATATATTATCCAGGATCGTGCATTACCTGATGTAAGAGATGGATTAAAACCAGTACAAAGAAGAATTTTATATGCTATGTGGAAGGAAGGAAATCTTCCTACTAAGCCATATCGTAAGTCAGCTAAGACTGTTGGTACAGTTATTGGTAATTATCATCCTCATGGTGATTTTTCTGTTTATGAAGCGATGGTCCGTTTATCACAGGACTGGAAGATGCGTATGCCTTTAGTAGATATGCAGGGTAATAACGGGTCTATTGATAATGACCCGGCTGCTGCCATGCGTTATACTGAAGCACGATTAGCACCAATTGCGTTAGATTTAATTAAAGATATAGATAAAGAAACAGTGCCGATGGCACTTAACTTCGATGATACAGAATATGAACCAACTGTATTCCCGGCTAAGTATCCAAACCTATTAGTCAATGGGGCCACAGGTATTTCAGCTGGTTATGCCACTGATATTCCTCCTCATAATTTAGAGGAAGTGATTGATGCTACTATTTACCGTATTAAACATCCTCATTGTTCATTTGATGATCTTCATCAATTTATTAAAGGGCCTGATTTTCCAACAGGTGCTATAGTTGAAGGTGCAAGTGATATTGCGACAGCCTTAAGAACTGGTCGTGGAAAGGTTGTTGTCCGTTCACGTTATAAAATTGTTGAACAGAAGAATATCAATCAGATTCTTATTACAGAAATTCCTTATGAAGTGAATAAAGCTGAACTTGTAAGAAAAATGGCTGAAATTCAGTTTAATCGTGATATTGATGGAATCATTGAAGTCAGAGATGAATCTGACCGTAATGGATTATGTATTGCAGTAGATTTAAAGAAAGATGTTGATGCAAGAAATACATTAAACTACTTCTTTAAAAATACAGATTTGCAGAAGAACTATAACTATAATATGACTGCAATCAAAGATAAGCGTCCAGTACTTATGGGTATTGAAGATATTCTTGATGGATATATCAAGCATGAATGTGAAGTCGTTACTAAGCGTTCTATTTTTGATCTTAATAAAGCACAGGAACGTGAACATATTGTAGAAGGGCTTATTAAAGCTATTTCTATTCTAGATGAAGTTGTAAAAACAATTCGTGCATCTAAAGATAAGTCAGATGCAAAAGTGAATTTAATGAATGCTTTTGGCTTTACTGAAAGACAGGCTGAAGCCATTGTAACTTTACAGCTTTATCGTTTGACAAATACTGATATTGTATCCTTAGAAAATGAACAAAAAGAATTACAGGCTCTTATTGAAAGCTTAAATGCGATTTTAAATAGTGAAAAAGTATTAAGAAAAGTAATTATAAATGAGTTAAAAGAGATTAAGAAGAAGTATCCAACACCTCGTCTCACTGAAATCAAAGATGAAATCATGGATACATCTGTCAATCAGCAGGCAATGATTATTTCTGAAGATGTATATGTTTCTATTACACGTGACGGATATTTCAAAAAGATTTCTACACGTTCTTATAAAGCATCTGATGAAAATACATTTGGTAAGAAAGATACGGATATGCTTGTTGACCTATTTGAAGCCAATACACTCGATGTTATTCTTTCATTTACTAACAAGGGTAACTATTGTTTTGTCCCTGTTTATAAGTTAGAAGACTTCAAGTGGAAGGATCTAGGCAAACATCTAAGTTATTTAATTAAATTAAGTAATGATGAGAAGATTATTGGTAATATTCTTGTGAAATCATTCGATTTAGACCAGTATGTTGTCTTATCAAGTAAGAATGGACAAATTAAACGCGTAAGTATAAAAGACTTTAATGTCAGCCGCTTCTCTAAGCCATTAAAGTGTATGAACTTGAAAGACAATGATGAATTAGTGAGTGTTGATATCAGTGATGGAACAAAGGGTATTATTACTGTCACTAAAGCAGGATATGGTACTTTATATAGTGAAGATGAAATATCTGTATTAGGTGTAAAAGCAGGTGGTGTAAAGGGTATTAATATGCGTGATGATGAAGTGGCCTTTATGTGTGTCTTTGATCCTTCAGTTGTCTCTTCTTTATTACTTATTTTAAACCCAACACATTTCAAACGTATACATATCAGTGATATTCCAGCATGTCATCGTGCAACAAAAGGAACATTACTATTTAAGTCATTAAAGACTAAACCAACTAAAATCTTTACTGGATTCATATCTAATCCACAGAATGAATTTATAGTTAAGAGTGGTACAGAAACAATGAAGATTGTATCTAAAGATATTAGCTTTGGTGCACTAAGTGCTAAGGCCAATACTTTAAAACAATGTCCATTTGACTTTATTGATGATGTACATCTCACTCGTTCTATGATTATTGAAGAACATGTACAAAAGAAATTAGAAGAAAATAAAGTAGATCTTACAATTAAAGATCCAAATCTCTTTGATGAAATGGAAGGGGACCCTGATACTGAGTTTGAATTCATTTCAATGGATGATTATCTTGATGAAAAGTAGGAAATATCCTTGCTAGCTCTATGTAATTGACTAAAAATAGTGTAAAATGACCTAAGAAAAGGAAGGTATATATGACAGAAATAAGATGTTATGGATGTGGCGCCATCATTCAAAGCGCTGATACAAAAAAGCCTGGCTATGTGCCAGAATCTGCTTTAAGCAAGGAAAAGATTCTTTGTCAGAGATGTTATAAATTAATGCATTATCATCAGAAGATGGAATCTCATTTAACTAAAGATGATTTCTTACATGTTTTACAGACTGTAGGAGAAAAAGATTGTTTAGTTGTTTATATCGTTGACTTATTTGACTTTAATGGTTCTCTTGTGCCTGGTCTTATGCGTCATATTGGATATAATGATGTACTTGTACTAGCGAATAAGAGAGATATCTTACCTAAGTCTTTAAAGGAACATAGACTTAATACATGGGTAAGAAGACAGTTCAAGGAATACGGTATCAAGCCTCTTGATGTAGTTATTACAAGTGGTAAGAAGAATATGAACTTTGATGAAATCTTTGATAAGATTGATGAATACCGTCACGGCCGTGATGTATATGTTGTAGGTATTACTAATGTTGGTAAGTCTACATTTATCAACCGTATGTTGAAGAACTATTCAGATGCATCTAATCTTATTACTACAAGTGAATTCCCTGGTACCACTCTTGATTTAATCAAGATTCCTCTTGATGATCATTCATCTTTATATGATACTCCAGGTATCATGAATGAACATCAGTACACATCTGTTGTAGATGAAAAGGATTTGGCTTATATTATGCCTCAGGGCGAAGTAAAGCCAATGATATACCAGTTGAATGATGATCAGTCAATCTTCTTTAGCGGTCTTGCAAGAATTGATTATACAAAGGGAGATAAAGGAAACTTCATCTGCTACTTCTCTAGAAATATGCAGATTCATCGTACAAAGACTGGAAAAGCAGATGAATTGTTTGATAGACATAAGCAGTTACAGGTTTATGGACGTGCTTCATCAATGAAAGAAATGAAGGCTTATGAATTCACTTTACCAGAAGAAAAGCGTGATATTGTGATTTCTGGTTTAGGATTTATATGTATTCATGCACCTAAGGGTAAAATCAAGGTTTATGTACCTGAAGGTATTGATGTATTTATGAGAGAAAGTTTAATTTAGAGGATATATGAATGTTAAATAGTAAACAGAAGAAATTTTTAAGAAGCGAAGCACATAGCTTAAAGCCAATTTTTCAGGTTGGTAAAGATGGTGTAGGAGAAAAACAGATCAACAGCATCAATGATGCATTAAAGGCTAAAGAACTTATTAAAGTGAAGTTATTAGATACTTGCCCTGAAACAGTGAATGAAGTAGCTTTAGAAATCTCAATGGGTACTAAAGCAGATGTTGTTCATATTATTGGACATACAATTGTTTTCTATAAATCAAGTGAAAAAGGTATTTATAAGATCTAATGAATATTGGATTACTTGGTGGTAGTTTTGATCCTATCCATAAAGGGCATATAGAGATTGCAAAGGAAGCTTTATCTTTGCTTTCTCTTGATTCATTTTACTTCATTCCTACTAAAAACAACCCTTGGAAGGATAAACAGAATGCCCCTGGCGATAAGCGTAAAGAAATGATAGAGATTGCGATTCACCAGGAACCAAAAATGAGGGTTTGTACTATTGAACTTGATTCTACAAGTGATGAAAAGAATTATACAATTGATACGATTCATGCATTAAAAGAAATGTATCCTAATGATAATTTATATTATTTAATGGGTATGGATCAGGCTATGGCGTTTGAAAAATGGAAAGAAGCTAAAGAAATATCAGAATTAGTCCAGCTAGTCGCCTTTAATAGAGGTGGTTATCCTACAGCTCATCCTAATTTAGAGACATATCACTTTGTTAAGATGGATAATGTAGAAATCACAGCATCTAGCACAGAAATTAAAGAAGGGGCATTAGATATGCTTGATAAAGATGTGCTTAGATATATTTCTCAAAATGGCTTATATCTTGATACAATGATTAGAAATAGAATGAAGGAAAAACGCTATAAGCATACTCTAAGTGTCGCTTCTCTCACAAGAGATTTCTGTAAAAGCAATGGCATTGATCCTCTCAAAGGCTATATTGCCGGTATGATGCATGATGTTGCAAAAGAAATGCCTCATGATCAGGCTAAAAAATTAATGAAGAAGCATTATGCTTCTCATTTAGATCAGCCTGAACCTATCTGGCATCAATGGCTCTCACGTTATGTATGTGAGAATGAATTTCTTATCAGTGATGAAGAAATCTTAAAAGCCATTGAAGATCATACAACAGCTTCTACATCTATGAGCCTTCTTGGAATGTGTTTATATTGTGCTGATAAGTTAGACCCTTTAAGAGGTTATGATTCATCAGAACAGATTACTCTATGTAAACATGATATTGAAGCAGGATTTAGAAACTGTCTGACTGATTTTTATGAATTTTCCACAAAGAAGCATCGTCCAATCGACCCATGTTTCTTTGAAGTTTATGATAAATATGTAAAAGGAGTTAATAATGACTAAAGTAGAATGTATTGTGAAAGCAATGGACGATAAATTAGCCCAGGATATTGTGGCAATCAATATGGAGAACGCCTCTCCTTTATATGACACATTTATTTTATGTACTGCATCTAATAAACGTTTATTAAATGCGATTCAGGATAATGTAGTTGACCAGTGCGAAAAGAACGGTTTTGAAATCAAGAGCATAGAAGGCCGTGGTAATGCGGAATGGATTCTTATTGATGCAGGTGATGTAATCTGTCATATCTTCTCTGAAGAAGCACGTAAAGAATATAACTTAGAGAAGTTATGGAGTGATATGCCTACTATTGATATCAAGGAGTATCTTGCATAATGGCTGCCTATAAAGAGTTTTCTTATTATTATGATTCTTTAATGGACCCAGACTTCTATTCTGAATATTTAAAATTCATTCATGAACATGCTAATCTTAAAACAATATTAGAACTAGGATGTGGAACTGGATTAACTGCTATTGAACTTGCGAAAGAAGGTCATCAGGTTCTAGCCACTGATTTATCTGAAGATATGGTAAACATCACTGCCTTAAAAGCTAAGGATGAAGGTGTTGAACTTCTAACTGAAATGATTGATATGTGTGATTTTGCCTTATCTCAGCCTGTAGACACTATTCTTTGTTTAACAGATGCAATTAACTATGTTTTAAGCAAGAAGAAAGTACAAGATGTCTTTAATAATGTTTATGAAGGTTTAAAATATAATGGAACATTTATTTTTGATGTGAACAGTCTATATAAATGTAATGTGATCTTAGATGATTATCATGAAAAGAATGAAGATGAAGATTTCTTCTTCTCATGGGATGTAGAAAGTGATCACAAAGGTGTTATTACCCATCATATTATTATTGACGAAGATGGTCATCATGTTGATGAAACACATCGTCAAAAAACACTTCCTGTAGATGAGTATGTCAAAATGCTTAAAAAAGCAGGCTTTAAGTCTATTGCTTATTATAGTGATTTTGGTGAATACCAGGAAGAGTGTGAACGCATTATATTTGTAGTAAAGAAAGTGAGGGATTAACATGTTAGGTATTATTGGAGCAATGGAAGAAGAAGTGAATGAAATTCTTGCGTTGATGAAAGTTGAAAACGAATACCAAGAATGTAATTATCATTTTTATGAAGGCTTCTTAGGAAAAAAAGAAGTTGTTGTCGTGCAAGGTGGTATCGGTAAAGTCAATGCCGCTATTTCAGCCACTCTTTTATTAAAGAACTTTGATATTGATCATGTAATCAATGTTGGTTCCGCAGGTGGACTTGATTTAAAAGAAAACGTCGGAGATGTTATCATCAGTGAAAAGGTAGCGCATCATGATGTCGATGTCACTGCTTTTGGACGTCCATATGGACAAGTACCTGATATGCCTCTTTACTATGAAGCTGATGTGACACTCGTTTCTTATGCAAAAGAAATCTTTGAACATAATGGCTTAACAGTATATAGTGGTCTTATTGTCTCTGGTGATCAATTTGTTGCAAGAAAAGATCAGGTTGATGCAATCAAAGAATACTTCCCTGATGCATTATGTTCTGAAATGGAAGCTGCAACAGTAGCTCAGGTATGTACAGTCTTTAATAAACCATTTATTATTGTACGTGGATTAAGTGATATTTTTGATAAAGGCAGCAGTTCTATCCAGTTTGATCAATATCTTAAGGAAGCTGCAAAGTCATCAGCACGTATGTGCTATGATTTAGCTCAAAAACTTGTATAAATGAATAGAATTGAATTATTGGCCCCTGCAGGTGATTTTGAGTCTCTGCAGGGCGCTATTGCGAATGGCGCTAATGCGATTTATCTTGGAACAACTGCCTTTTCAGCACGAGCCTTCGCTAAGAACTTTAATCTAGAAGAACTAGACCAGGCTATACAGTATGCACATCTAAGAAATGTAAGAATATTTGTAACTGTTAATACACTATATCAAGATGATGAAATGAAAGATGTTCTTTCATTAATTGATAGTTTATATGAGCTACAAATAGATGCACTTCTTATTCAAGATATTGGCTTATTAAAGCTCGTTCATGAAAGATATCCTGATATGGAACTTCATACTTCTACTCAGATGAGTGTGATGTCATTAGAGGCATTACGTTATTTTGAAGATCTAGGTGTTAAAAGAGTCGTTCTTGCTAGAGAAAATACCATTGATGAAATTAAATATATCTGCTCTCATACAGATTTAGAAATAGAAGTATTTGCACATGGTGCATTATGTGTGGCTTATTCTGGACAGTGTTTGATGTCTAGTATGATAGGTAGAAGAAGTGGTAATAGAGGCGCCTGTGCACAGCCATGCCGTTTACCTTATAGTTTAGAAGAAGATGGCAAAGTGATTGATACAAGCTATCTCATGTCTACAATGGATTTATGTACATCTGATCATATTAATGAATATATTGAAGCAGGCGTTGCTTCTTTAAAGATAGAAGGGCGTATGAAGCGTCCTGAATATGTGGCTGCAGTCACTCAGGTTTATTCTAAAGCTATTAAACATTATTATGAGAATACACCTAACTATACAAAAGAGAACTTCAATGATATGAAACAGATGTTTAATCGCCATTATACATCTGGTTATCCATTTCATGCTGATAAAATTGTAGATGAGACATTTTCAGGTAACCAAGGCGTTTTCTTAGGTTATGTTAAAGGATATGACTACCGTAGTAAACGTGTCTCTATAGCCCTAAAAAATGATTTAACACAGGGTGATTCTATTGTCTTTACAGAAATAGATAAAGGAAGACCTGTCAATAAGATTTATTATCAAAATAAGCTCATCAATAAAGCAGAAGCAGGCATGAATGTTCAGATTGAGTTTGATGATGTAGTGAAGGGTGGAACTGTTAATAAGACAATCAGTGTAGATACAATTAACCGTATGCAGAAAACATATCAAGAAGAAAAGAAATATCGAAAGATTGATATGTCCTTTAAAGCATCTCTTAATAAGCCTTGTACACTTGTTGTAAAATGTGATGATGAAGAAGTATCTGTAGTAAGTGAACAGATCATTGAAGAAGCATCAAAGCGTGCTGCCACTAAAGAGAATATCATTGATCATCTCAATAAGCTTGGTCATACTGTGTATGAAGCAAATAAAATTGATGTAGAGTTATATGGTGAATTATTTATACCTATCACAATCATCAATAATATGCGTCGTGAGGCGCTTTCTAAACTAGATGCATTATTTACCTTTAAGAAGCACCACAAGGCTCCTATTAAAGAAATACAGCCTCTTAAAGTCATTCCACAAAGTGTATCTGAGTATCATGTAGTAGTTTCTAATATAAAACAGTTAGAAATTGCCTTAAGAGATTATGATCATGTATATTACTACTATAATGCAGATCTAAAAGAAGCATTAGAATGCTTCAAAAAATATGATAAAGTACCTAATCTTTATCTACCTCGTATTATGCATGATAAAGATATACAAGAAGTCATTCACAATCCTTTATTGAAAGAATTCAATACATTAATTGTCAATGACTTTGGAAGCTATAGATTATTAAAAGAGCATCCTCTTATTATTGGTCAGGGATTTAATATTTATAACCATTATGATGCTTATGCATTTAAAGAACCAGTCATTGCATCATTTGAATGTACAAGAAAACAGATTAAACAGATGAAGGATTATAATGCTGATCTTATTTTACCTATCTATGGTAAAACAGAGAATATGATCAGTGAACATTGTGTCATTTCACAATCTTATTTCCATAAGAAAGTACCACATTGTGGTATGTGCAAGAAACATTCTTATAAGATTGTAGATAGAAAAGGTGTTCCTTTTGATATCTTTACTGATGATCAATGTCGTAATCATATACTACATAATGAACCAATCTATGTAGAAAACCATCAATCTCTAAATATTTCATATTTTATTATGTTGACTACAGAAGATGAAAATGCGACTGTAACCGTTTTAGAAGACATAAAAAAACGTACTTGGTAGAGTCAAAAGTTTATGAAAAACTTGATGAATGACAGATTTCAGGGCTCGATGAACGATGCGATATCATTCATG
>NZ_JBEHVX010000078.1:0-11252 GCF_040227455.1 Catenibacterium sp. RTP21428st1_D7_RTP21428_210409
ATTTTTTCTAAATTATTCAAACTTGTTTTTAAGTTTGTCTTTTTTTATACGTTTTGATTGATTTTTGTTTCACACTTTCTACCATTGGTGCCTTTTTATCAAAATAAACAGGCTTGAAATGAGACACGACTTCATACTCATACCCTTCAATACGATTAAGTTGATCAAGTATTTCTTCTAGTGTAATTCCTGCTGGATAACTAATAGAAAAGCTGAAGTCTTCTTTAGTTAAATGATAGTTACGGATTTCTAATTGTCCAAACTCATCATTCTTATAATCAATACCAAGTCTTTCACCTTTATTTTGTGTATTTAAGATATACTTATTCATAAAAGTAATCAAATGATCTAGATCAGCTTTCACTTTGATAACAGCACGTCCTCTTTCAGCATAAACAACAGGATATTTACAATCTGGTGTAAAGCCGGCAATAGGTGCTTTTTCATAATCTAAATAATATTTTAAATCCTCAAATCCTGATTCTTCATCACAGCCAAAGATGATACGTACTTCTCTTTCAGGCTTTATACCAAGTCTCTTTAAAGCAGTAAGGGCATAAAGACATGAAAGAATAGGACCCTTGTTATCTAGAATACCACGGCTATAAATCACGCCATCTTCTTCATAAGCACTAAATGGTGGATGTTTCCAGCCTTCACCTACTGGTACAACATCTAAATGACCACAGGCACATACATAATCATCACTTTTACCATAACGTGCATAACCGATATAATGATCAACATCAACTGTTTCAAATCCAAGATCACGAGACAACTGGAGTGTTTCATCAAGTGCATGGCGTACGCCTTCTCCAAAAGGAGCATCATTCACAGCCTCAGATTCTACACTATCAATACGTACAATACGCTTGATTCCTTCAATCATCTCATCTGCAATCTCATCAACAGCCTTTAATATTTCTTCATTCATTATTTTCTTACCAATGGGGCTGTTCTTGTACGCATATAATCATCAAGCCATTCCTGACTTGCTTTTTCAAACACGCTATGTTCACCTTCATGCTTTACTACAAATACAGTTGGTTCAAGTTCTGGAGTTGCAACTACAAATGAGAAACCTTCAATATTTGTGGCACATCCCCATTCACCTTTATTATTCATAGCGATTAAAGACATATCTCCTGCTTCACCACGACGTTTGATTAATTCTTTAGAGAATGTATTAACCGCCTTTTCACATGCAGCCTGTGGGTGCATACCTTCTTTCATCATTCTTACGATTTCATAAGAGACACAGCCCTTCATTACATCTTCACCAAGTCCTGTAGCACTTGCACCACCTACTTCACTATCAACATAGAAACCAGATCCAGATACGGGTGAATCACCTACTCTACCAGAGCGCTTCATAAATAGACCACTTGTAGAAGTCGCAGAAGTCATCTTTGCATTTTCATCTAAGCAGACCATACCTACTGTATCATGACCAGAATAAGGTTTAATTTCCTGAGTCATTTCTTTTAATCTATTATGATAATGAATTTCAGCACGTTCAGTAAGCATATTCTTTCTTTCAAAACCATTCTTAGATGCATACTTTTCAGCACCTGCACCTACTAAGAAATTATTTACCTTTTCATGAGATAACTTTCTAGCGATTTCTACAGGATTGGCAAAGTCTTTGATTGCCCCAACGCATCCTACAGAAAGAGTATTTCCGTTCATATAAGCCGCATCTAATTCAACAATCATTTCTTCATTAGGTAATCCCCCATAACCTACTGATTTATAATATGGGAAATCTTCTACAGCCTTAACAGCTTCAACAATCGCATCTCCTGCATCTCCATGATTCTTTAAAATTTCATCTGCTTTGGTAATACCTTCTAAAGCCATTCTCCAAGTAGCAATAATACCGTACATATTAATATCCTCCTTTTATTGAAAGAGGATACGTCCTCACGTATCCTCAAGTTAATTTAGAAACAATACTTAGAAGCAACGATGTCTTCGTCTTTCTGTTCACACATTGCCTTGGCAAGCTGACAGATTCCTTCTAATGATTCATTTAAACCAGTACCACCCTTCTTAGGTGTCTTGATAATATGAACCTTGTCTTTATATTCATTAATTGTCTCTTCATTTTCTATACTCATTGCAGCTATAGCATGTGAATGAGTTTTTTCGTTAATATCATAGGCGACACGTGCAGCCATGCGTCCATAGCCAAGATAGTTGAAACATGGACCACATACAACAACATCTGGTTTGATTTTTTCTACCATTGCGCAAAGTTTACGGCTGACTTCATCACTATTTGCTTCATAGAATCCATCTCCACAATATAAACAGCATACAATATGTCCATTTACCTGTTTTAAGAATGGTTCCATCATAATAGCAGGTCCACATGATTCTTTTACTAGTCCTAAAGGTACCATGTGATCATCTTTAATCCCTTTACCAGACTGGATCTGGTCATAAATCATTACGATTTTCATGTTTCATCTCTCCTTCTTATAGATCGTCAAAAGATAAGTCGTCTAAATCAATGTCGTCTTCTTCTTTAGCAGCCTGAGCCTGAGCTTCTTCATTTAAGTACTGCTTATCAAGTACCTTGATGAATGGCATATAGATAATAACACCAATAACGATTAGGACAGCCTGAAGCAGTGCACCTACCCAGTTAGTTGCTAAGAAACCTGAGATAATTGGTGGCATAGTCCAAGGGATGTTGATACCTGAACAGATTGGAACAATCTTAAGAGCCATACAGAAGTATGAGATAATGATATTTACTGTTGGTACTAACATGAATGGAATAAGAATAGTTGGATTTAATACGATTGGTAAACCGAATACGATTGGTTCGTTGATACCAAAGATACCTGGAACTAAAGCAAGTTTACCTAAGTCTGTAATACGTTTAGATTTACAGAATAATAACATTGCGATTAATAATGATAATGTAGAACCACATCCACCAAATGTAGCGAATAAGTCCTGGAACTGCTGACAGATGATATGTCCTGTACCCTGCCCTTTAGTGAAGAAAAGAATGTTTTCTGCTGATAGAGTCTGAAGAATTGGGTTAAATACAGCACCTACTACTGATCCACCATTGATACCAAAGAACCAGAATAAATGTAAGAAGATATAAGCAACAACCATTGCACCTAATGTATCACCAAGGTTAAGTAATGGTGTCTGTAAGAATTCAAAGATAATCTGGAATACGTTTTTTCCTAAGAAACCAAACATTAAGTTTACTAGGAAGAAGAAAGTCATTACGAATGTTGCTGGAATCAATGCTGAGAAAGATTCTACAACTGTTGGTGGAACACCAGCTGGCATCTTGATTGTCCAGCCTTTACCTTCTACCCAAGCATAAATATGTACGCTTAAGAATGCAGTAATGATACCTACGAAGATACCCTTAGCACCAACCCATCCTAATGGGATACCAGAAAGAGTTGCTTCAATAGTTTTAGATCCTACAGCAACATTACCAGTGATTGAGTATGGCATGATTAAGAACCATGACATAAGTGCACAGGCAGCACCGAAGATCTTGTTTGTCTTCATCTGACCAGCAAATGAATAAGCGATACCCATTACCGCAAATACTGCCATGATAGTGAATGTTGCATCAGATGGCTTTGATAAGAATGCAGCAAGTGACTCACCTGTTTTCTGATTGATAATTGTTGATTCTAAAAATTTTGTCCAAGCTGCAATTGGAAAGTTTGCGATTAATAAGAAAATTGATCCTGCAATAAGTAATGGTGTTGATACTAAGAAACCATCACGAATTGATATTAAGTATTTATTACGCCCGATTTTTTCCGCTAAAGGCATTAAATACTTTTCAAGTTGTTTCATCATACTTTAAGTACTCCCTTTAATTATTATTTATTGTTTTTCTTAATTAATAGAATTGCTTTTTTTAGTACTCTTTCACCGTTCATCATACCGTAATCATCCTGGTCGATTACAGAAATAGGTATGTTTAGGTGCCCGAAGTTAGCTACTGTTTCGTCATAAAGATATTCAACCTGTGGACCAAGTAAAATACAATCAGGACAATCAGATTTAACGATTTCTCCTAATTTGTTATGAGAAAAAGCAGCGACCTTAATTGGTAGGTTATGGCTATTAGCAACTTCCTGCATCTTACTTGCAAGAATACTAGTAGACATACCTGCACTACAGAATAAATAAACCTTTTTCATCCTATTCTCCTCCTTCTAATTTTTTAATTCTTTGAGATAGTTTGATAATCTCTTCAGCCATGATTTTTGTTGTTTCAGCATTCATAAGCTGATCTTCCGCATGCATAAGAAGAATTGTTGGAACTGTCTTTTCACCACATGCTTCCTTCTGGATAAGTGATGCATGTGCTTCATGACCTTTCACAAAGCTTTCTTCTCCTTCTTTGATTTTTGCGCGAGCTTCATCAAAATCACCCTTCTCAGCAAGATACATTGCCTGTACATAACGTGACTTTGCAGCACCCACGGCAGAAATAATGTTAAAACTTAATAATTCTAAATCTTCCATGTGATTTCCTCCATCTCACAATTCATAGTATAAACTTATATTTATTTTCAGGTGGTGAATGCGATTTCCTCTATTTAGGAAAAATTCACTACTTTAGTACGTGCTAGATAATCATGTAATGCTAGATGTTCTTTCTTATTCACTAAACATAAAATGGCACTCACGATTGTAATCGCAAAGCCAACATACATCATCGGCTTAACTAAACTAATACCTAAACTGATCTGTAATACCTGATGTAATATTGTACTTGCAGAATATAGAACTCCTTCAATAATAATGGCTCCTAATACTTCTCTTAGTAAGAGTTCTTTAAGGCCTACATCTTTGCCATCACTCTTTACAATCTTAATATGACATATTCTTTTACCGATTGTCTGTCCCCTATTAATCACTAAAGGAATAATGACATAATAAAACATTGCGCCTAGTAATGCGAGTAACCCACAAATCAGTCCTAACTGATGAGGGTACTTTAGTAGATTCTGGTTCTTCATTGTGCCATAAATCTTCTGTGACACAATTGCGATAGGAAATGATGTAAAAAGAGCACCAATATACCAATCTAATAAGTATGCACCAAAACGTCTTGGTAATGATGCAATAGTCTGTTGTTGTTTTTTCATATGTTACCTCACGCTGTCATTAGCTTCATAAATTGTTGATAGTTGTCTGCTTCGATAAACTGCATCAGCTGGTTGTAATCAATAAGTACATTAGATAACCAATCAAAGAATGTATGCAGCATCTGATTATCCTGTTCGCTGATAGACAATAAGAGAATAAGACGTACTTCATACTTACCCCACTTCACTGGATTCTTTAAGACCATGACGGATATAGTAGAACGTAATGGTTGTACTGTAATGGCATGAGGTACCGCAAAGCCCTGCACAAAGGCTGTTCCTGCCATCTCTTTTCTTTTAAAAACATCTTCTTTATATTCTTGTGTGGCATAGCCTAACTGAATCAGATTATCACATAAATAGTTAATAGCATCTTCCTTAGATGCGATGTCTTTTTTTATAAAGAATGTTTCCTGTCCAATCAGCTTCTTTACAATATGACAGAACTGATCATGATATTTTTCTCTATCTAATTGATTGAGTGCCTGGAAGATCTGACTTTCATCCTCATAGTTCACAAATAAACTAATTGATACTGTCTTAATAGACAATTCATGCTGTAAAGGTACAACAGTCAAAATCAAGTCAGGATGAAGTGATGAAATCATATTATTTTCAAAGAATGGGAATACTTTAATAATTTCCATACGTTCTCTAAAACGTGTTTCAATCTTATCCATACATGCTTTCGCCAGCATTTGATTATGGGGAATAATCATGACTACACGGTATTTCTGTGTATTGATATGTCTTTCATAGGCTGTTCCAAAATGTAAAGCGAGATAAGAGATTTCATCTTCTACTAAAGGTTTACCTGTAGCTTTAGAAATGACATCACTGGCATGTATCGCCATTTCAAAGACTAAAGGATATTGTCTTTTAATCTCCTTTAAATAAGCTGTTGTATTAGGTTTATCTACTTTAATACGATCAAGTAATGACTGCATATGAATAACTAAACTATTATAAAGTTCTTCATCATCTCTCAAATCAATATCAAAACAGTCTCTAATATCTACTAATACCTCTTCTACTAACTGCTGTGATTCTGTTTTTAAGTCTACATGACTTCCTCTTCCTTCTAATAAGAAAGCAAACTTAACGACTTCTTCTTCAACATAAGGAATACCAAACTTTTGTGATAATTCTTCAAAAAAATCCTTTGAGACATGATATTCTAAATCAATACCTGTACAGTCACTCTGTGTTTCATATAAATAATTCTTATTCCTGATACGTTCAATCGCAATACCAGCATGCATCATCAACATAGGAAGACTGACATTCTTGAACTTATAATGATTATTTGCGCAGACATTCTTAAAGATATCTACCACATCAATGAGATTAAAATCCTTCCATAAATGAGACAAGGCACTAATATTTGTGAAATTTCCTTTGATTTCTGATTCTAATAGATGCTTATATACAGAACGCTTTTCATTTTCATCACCTTCTAAACGAATGTGGTTCTTTACACGTACCACTTTTAAAGAAGGATATTCATTGAGTATGCGTCTGATATTTCTTAAGTCATTATCAATCGTATAACCACTCACATAAATACGATCCTGTAATTCAATGAGATTGATTTCCTGTTTAAACAATAATTCCTTAATAATCCAAGATACACGTTCCTGAGATGTCTGAGGAATCACTGACTTTGTCGTAATTCCTTTTACACTTGTCAGCATCTCGTCTAAGTGATAACCTTTACGACGATTGGCTTCTATAAGAGTACATTCATACTCTTTATTAATATGCTCAATATCAGAACGGATTGTACGATCTGATACAGACAACATAGAAGCAAGCTCTTTACCTGTCACCCATTCATCATAATCATGAAGGATATCTATAATACGCTGCTGTCTATTATTCATACGTAGAACCTCCTGTACCTTCATTGTAATGGTTTAGAGTGCTTTATGCATTCAATTCAACTTCCTAAGTGTTAGGAAATGAAAAAAAGAACCTTTCGGTTCTTATAAATCAATAATATCTAGAATATCATAGGTTGCCTTCAACATCTTTGGATGGAAGTCCCCTTCTCCTGATTCATCCACAACTCTTTGAAGTTCTTTAGTAATGTCAATAAAGTCATCTTTTAGGAAAGGACCTCTTGTACATAATAAATCAAATGTCTGATTCCAATAGAATAAATGATACCCACTAGAACGATAGCCATGACTCGCATAAAACTTAGTACGTCTTAAACGCTGTTCATAGTTAGCTGCTTGATCATCTAAAGGTTCCATATCCAACACAATCTGTCTTTGATAGAGATCATCCATCAACTTTAAAGTACGTCCTCCATACCCATGAGAACGAAGTGATGAACAGATTGCGAGATAGAATAAATAAACACATGTATCAGATGTCATTGTCATAAAGAAACCTACAAATGTGTTTTCATCATAGACACCATAAAGATCTGATATACCAGTTTGAGATAAATCAATCATTCTTTCAATAGAGACACGTTCTTCTTTAGGAAATGCTTCATTATTAAGATCTTCTAATTCCTTAAAATTCTCTGTAATTCTTTTAGCCGTTAACGCCATAGATTATCCTCCATTAATATGACTATTCTATGCTGTTTTCTTCTTTTTTTCAAATGATTACGCTATAATGGTTAGAAAAGAAAGGAGGTATTTATGCTTACATATAGTTTTGATGAAAATAACCATAAATCTCTCTACCAGCAATTATATACATTTATTAAGAACGATATTCTAGAGGGACATCTGACAGCAGATGAGAAGTTACCTTCTAAGCGTACATTTGCGAAAAATCTAGGTATTAGTATTATTACAATAGAGAATGCCTATGCGCAGTTAATGGCTGAAGGATATATTTATTCTTTACCTAAGAAAGGCTTTTATGTATCTCCGATTAATAATAAGACACCCCTTATTCCTGCCAAGATGATTCATAAACCTTCTATTAAGAAAGAATCCTATTGGTGTGATTTCTCTTCTAATCAGACACCAGCCCATTTGTTTCCTTTCACAACCTGGTCAAAACTTATGAAGGACGCATTAAATGAACACCAATCAGAACTAATGATTAATCCTCCAGTAGGTGGTATTTATGAATTAAGAGAAGCGATTTCTCATCATTTAAAAGAATTCAGAAATATGGATGTTGAGCCAGAAAGAATCATTATCGGTGCAGGTACTGAATATTTATATGGATTACTCGTACAATTATTAGGTTTAGATCTTGTCTATGCCGTAGAGAATCCTGGTTATAATAAAATATTAGATGTTTATTCTAGTTTAGGGGCTAAGTGTGTTCCTATAGATATGGATGAGCAGGGAATACTGGTCAACCAATTAGAAGATTTAGATGTTGATATTGCGCATATCTCTCCTTCTCATCATTTCCCAACTGGTATTATTATGCCTGTATCTCGACGTTATGAATTACTTGGATGGGCAAATAAGAAGGAACATCGCTATATTATAGAAGATGATTATGACAGTGAGTTACGTTTAAGTGGACAGCCTATTCCTGCCCTGCAAAGTATTGATTTAAGTGAAAAGGTTATTTATATGAATACCTTTACTAAGACTCTTGCCTCTACAATTCGTATTAGTTATATGGTGCTTCCTCATCATTTATTAGAACTCTATAATAAGAAGCTCTCTTTTTATGCCTGTACAGTCTCTAACTTCGAACAATATACTCTTGCATCATTTATTAATGAACATTATTTTGATAAGCATATTACTAAATTACGTAACCATTATCATAATAAGCGTGATGCGATTGTAAAAATGTTAGAAGAAAGTAGTTTAAAGGATATGATTACTATTTCCAAGGAAGATGCAGGTCTTCATTTCCTTATTACGATTCATACACATATGTCTGATGAAACACTTATCAATAAATTAAAAGAAGAAGGAATCCATCTAAGAGCAATTTCCCATTACTATCTTAAGAATATACCTCATACATCACATACCTTCATCATGAACTACTCTTCTATCGATTTAGATAAATTACCTCAGGCTATAGAAATATTAGAAAAAATACTTTATTGACATATTTTCTAAAATATATTAAAGTAAGTCATGCAAAATAAGAATATTGATTTAGGGTATTATTGGAAACGCACAAGCACAGCTTGCTGACTACTCCCACGGGCAAGCCCGTGGGGTTCTGATTGCCAAGTGTAGCTTGTAATCGTACATCATTTTCAGACTTTGGAGTTACAAGTGTAAATCTATTTGAATCAGAACTTTCATTACCAAGCAGTCCAACGACCACATTAACGGTAAATTTCTACTTTCGTAAGGAAGTATAGTCAATCTCCCTGAATATGTTTTACGCTATCTTAATTCCGCTATTTAATACCTTGATCTCGTTAGCCTTAATCCATTCGATTAGGGCTTTTTCTTTGCTGTAACACTTATCAAATTCAGAAATACATTTGTTTTTATCTATATCTTGGGTTCTGTAATCGTAACAGTATAATAGGAATGATGAATACCAGTCTCGTTGTACCTCAATACCATCTTGCAGCTTATACATTCGGTCAGATAGTCTCTTTTTAATATAGTCATCAACAGTATGATCATATTGACTTGCCCTATAATTATTAGATACTTCAATATATATACCACCTGATATCTTGAATTTCTGTTCTACAGCAGTTTGAAACCCAGAAGGGCATCTGTTCTTCATAGACTTGCCAAAACGCTTTTTCCTATTAAACTTGCCTTTGCTATTGACCGTAGTTTCTTTGGCTCGTCTCATAAGCCTGCCTGCATTTTTGGGTTCAGTGATAAATACATCTCCAAGACTTCTTAAATGGTTAGCGTCTTCATTTATTGCAAGCTGTCTGTTTATGGCATTGATGCGACATAGTTCAGAGTGCTTTGTTTTCAGCTCCTTATAATGATTTGAATATTTCCAGGTTTTACGGCCTTTTTTAACAGTACCATCATCATTATAATTCTGCGGATTAGTTGCACGTCTTGACCTGTCCATAGCACGATAAAGCAGATGTTCTTTTCTCTCAGAAGTCTGAATACTGTTGCCGCGCTCTGAAAGATTCTTCAAGCCCACCTCAGTATCAGATGTATAAGCAACTGTCTGTGTACCAATATCAGCACCTATAATACCTTTGCCATATTTATGTCTTGGACTGCCAAATCTATCATATTTAGGTTTTGCCTTGCCTTCGATGGTTAAATGTAAATATACTCTGTATTTACCTCTTATCATCCTGGGAACAAGCGTAGCATAGCAGGGTCTGTATGTATCTATGCAATAGCCATCTTTAATAAGAGTATTAACAGCCCTGTCATCCAAAATATCAGATTCGGCAAGATATGATAAAACCGCGTCTACTTCATCCTGCTGGAATCTATCATTTATTTGTGTTCCAAATACCATCCTGCCAAGTTTGAAATGAAGTTTATTATCTGTAACGGATATAGGTATACCACGATTCATCTGTTTTGCCCTTATACAAGGCAGTTCTCCATATCTTGAGAAATGAATGGTATTACCATTACCATACAAGCATTTTTCGATACCACGCCATATATCTTTGGCTTTAGTCAGAGCGAATACAGCGTCTACACCATATTTCTTGCCTATTGGAATCATGGACGTTCTGCAGCATTCACATGTAATATTATAAGCTTTCTGCATTTCATTAAGTTGATTGGCATAAGCTTTTCGTTTATCCCTATCTTTAGTGTTGCCATACAGAAATAATAATTTACGGTATCTCTTTGTACGCATAAGCCGGTTATAATTCTTTCTCATAAGACCAACAAGCTCATTCCCAGCTTTGCGTATCTTATCAGAAAGAGCCACTACTTTAAGCACATCAGAATAAGGCATATCGGTTTCTACAGCCAGGATATGCCTGTCAGAAAATTTATGAAATTGTTTTAGAATCCTTTTGTATTCTTCGTCAGTTATCATTTTTCTGCTCCTTAATATTATCTTAATTACTGTTATGAAATGACCGTTGTCAAGACATAAATCAACTTTCATAATATTTCTATTAAGTTTTATCATCAAGGGCATAGAAAGACCTCAAATCATATAGATTCTGCGACAGTTAACCAAACTGTAATA
>NZ_JBEHVX010000079.1:0-10909 GCF_040227455.1 Catenibacterium sp. RTP21428st1_D7_RTP21428_210409
CCTGATCGTTGTTTATTTCAAGAGTTATTTTGAAGGGAGTTTGGGAAATTTTAGGAATCACTCTTGGTAAAAAGAAGTTTTAATTATTATCGGGAGTTGTTTTCTCTTTACGGGTACTATTATGCTTTTTATCTATGAACACATTGTGAACTCATTATTTTTTTTCTAGGAAATATGTTATAATGATGCCCGAGGAGGATTTTTTATGAAAAAGTCAATCATTACATTCTTATGTTTGATGTTGATCACATTATCAGGATGTACTTATAATACCAAATATTCAGAAAGTGATGCCCCCTTAACTATTACAGGTGGTCTCAGTGATACATTGATTGTATATTATTCATTCAATGGAGAAGAACGTGAACTCGCAAAACAAGTACAGTCATATACAGAAGGGGATTTACTTTGTTTACAGACTTCTAAGAAGTACTCTACAGACTTTAAAGAGAGAATTAAAGAACATAGAAAAGAAAGAGAAGCTTACGCAAAAGCACTTAAAGAAAATAAACATGATTATAAGAATAAACATGTATTAGATACATTACCTACTCTTAAAAATCAAATTGATGATATTAATCAATATAAGACTGTATATCTTATTTATCCATGCTGGGAAAAGGATGAACCTTTAATTATTGATTCATTCTGTATGGATTATGACTTATCAGGTAAAACAATTGTACCTATGTGTATAAGTGAAAAAAACTGGCGTGGCCATGTGAAATATTCCAGCAAGAAGAGTGTTGCTCACTTTAATAAGATGATACCAAATGCGAACTTTAAGCGTGCAAAGGCATTTACTGATGTCAAAGGCGTTAAAAAGTGGCTAGAAACTATTGATATGATCTAGACTGGATATGCATCCAGTCTTTTTTTTGGAGAACTATAATGAGACATATATTTTTACTTAAACCAGTGGATGATGATTATGATCATCATCCGTTTATAGAAACAATTAGAGAGGTGATGCAGGGTTATGATTATGACATATTCATGAGTACTTATCCTGATCATGCCAAGAAGATTATTAAATATTATAAAGAACCAACACGTTTTTATAGTGTTGGTGGGGATGGAATGTTGAACCAGGTCATTCAGGGACTTATAGGTACACCTCATGAACTAGTAGTTATTCCTTATGGAACAGGAAATGACTTCTTTAAGATGATTTCTAAGAATAATGATTCTAAAGAAGTACTTAAAGCATCTTTAAAGGGTAAAACAATTCCTATTGATACAGTGTTAATGAATAATCGTTATTTTATTAATAATGCATGTTTTGGTTGTGATAGTGTGATTGCGAATCATGTTCATGATGATGTGAAGATTCCTAAGATGTTTAAAGGACATCAATACGAGTATTCTATTCTAAGAAACTTTGTCCAGTATCCATTTTATCCTATTAAGATGACCAGCCATGGAACACTATTGTATGAAGGTCCTGTTACTTTATGTGCCTGTGCAAATGCGAAATATTATGGTGGGGCTTATAAGATTGCTCCTCGTGCATCATTAGAAGATGGTCTCATGAATATTGTGATTCTTGATCAAATTAATAAAGGACTTATTCCTTTATATATTAAGAAGATAGTAAGTGAAACACTTGATCAGGATAAACATGCTCATGTCTTTACTGTAGATGAAGTGGATGTAGAATCTCAGTATCCATGTAACTTAGATGGCGAAGAAGTAAAAGCATCTCATTATCATCTAGAAGTAAAGAAGAATAGTTTAAATCTTGTAGTCTTTGATAATTAAAGAAATAAATGTTTCTATGATTGGAGATAGTTCTTCTTTTCTTGTGATAAAGGCTGCAGATGTATAGAGACCCTTGTCTTTAAGTTTAGTATAGGTCTGTGAATTTAAGTCTATATATGGTATAGCTGCTTCTGGTATAATAACCACCTGATCTAATATTGAACCCCATACTAAGGCAGTACGTATATCATCTGTAATAATAGGGATATGTGGCTGGAATTGGAGTTCATTTAAACAATAATCTACTATAAACTGACGATAACGTCTGTGAATCAAAACAGGATCATCTCGATAATCAATGAGATGGTTCTTTTTTTCATTCACAAGAGTAGAAGGTCCTACCGCAATCATTGGTTCAGGTTTAAATAAAAATGATTTCACATTCGTAGAATCAAACGGTGTTCTGACAAACGCAATATCTATTTCATGAGCTAGCAAGGCATCCATCATCTCATAGGTTGTTCCTTCTTTCATATGAATATCTAACTTAGGATATTTCTTTCTAAACACATCCATATGATCATGTGTAATTAAATAACCATTAGAAGAAGTAATCCCAAAACGTAAGATCTGTGTGGCTGCTCCTTGTACTTCTTTACTTGTCTGTTCATATAAATTCAACATCTGATTACATCTACGATAAAATAAGTGCCCTGCAGGCGTTAATGTGATATGACGATGTCCTCTCTCTATCAGTATTGTATCTAATTCTTCTTCTATCGCTTTTAACTGCATAGAAAGAGGAGGCTGTGAAATATGTAATACACGTGCAGCCTGTGTTATAGTCCCTTCTTCTACAATTGTCTTAAAGTATTTCATCTGTTTTAGTTCCATATGTATCTCCTATAGATTCTATATAAAATATATATTATACATATAGTATAAAACAGGATTATAATGTTGCAAGGACAGGGAGGAAAAATATGTATATAATGAAATATTTAAAGCCTTATAAATGGCAGGCCATTTCAGGCTTTATATTTAAACTTATAGAAGCATTTCTAGAATTATGTATACCAATGGCTGTAGCTCTTATTATTGATAATGGTGTTGCAGTACATAATACAAACTATATTACAAAGATGGCTTTTGTAATCTTTGGTTTATCTACAGTAGGATATGCAAGTTCACTAGTGTGTCAGTACTTTGCGTCTCTTACATCACAGGGTGTAGGTACACTTATGCGTAAAGATATGTATCGTGCAGTTAACCGTTATGATTATCAGGATCTTGATATTATTGGTACACCTTCTTTAATCACAAGAATCACCAATGATATCAATCAGATTCAGTTAGCTGTTGCCATGGTTATTCGTTTATGTTCAAGATCACCATTTTTAATTATTGGTTCTTTGGTTATGAGTTTTGTGATTAACTGGCAGGTAGCACTTATCTTTGTGATTGTCGCACCACTTATTGCGTTTAGTATTTACTTTGTGATGAGTCATACAGCGCCTATGTATTCTCATATTCAGCATATTCTTGATGAAGTATCACTCATCACAAGAGAGAATCTTTCAGGTGTCAGAGTCATTCGTGCTTTTAACCAGCAGGATAATGAACAAAAACGTTTTGAATCAACAACCACAAAACAAAAAGAAGAACAGATCATTGCAGGTAACCTCAGTGCTGTATTAAATCCAGCTACTACAATCATTGTGAACTTTGGGATTATCGCAATTCTTTATATCTCAGGCTTTAAAATCAATGCAGGTAGTATGACACAGGGAGAAGTCATCTCTCTTATTAATTATATGAACCAGATCTTACTTTCTATGTATGTCTTTGCGAATGTTATTGTGATCTTAAATAAAGCCAGTGCATCATACAAAAGATGTGCAGATGTATTAAGTCAGAAACCAGATATTGTCCAGGGAATCAATGAGGCTCCAAGTGACTATCAGAACCTTATTACTTATGATCATGTTTCATTCTCATACTATTCGGGTAATGCCTTAACTGATGTATCATTCAATATCTTTCCAGGTCAGACAATCGGTGTCATTGGAGGTACAGGTTCAGGTAAAACAACACTTATTAACCTAATTCCTCGTTTTTATGATGTCGCTGAAGGTGAAATCCGTATCAAAGACCTTCCTATTAAATCATATAAGTTCAAGGATTTAAGAAATATGATTGGTATTGTGCCTCAGCAGGCCACACTCTTTGGAGGAACAATCAGAGAAAATATGCAATGGGGTCATCCTCATGCCACTGATGAAGAAATCTATGAAGCATTAGAACTTTCACAATCTAAAGAGTTTGTCGATAAGATGACAAAAGGCTTAGACACTTATATTGAACAGGGTGGTAAGAATGTATCTGGTGGACAAAGACAAAGACTCACTATTGCCCGTGCATTAGTCAAAAAACCAGAGATACTTATTTTAGATGATAGCGCCAGTGCACTAGACTTTGCGACAGATGCAAAACTTAGAAAAGCTTTAAGTACGCTTAATATGACAGTTATTATTGTTTCTCAAAGAGTGAGTGCTTTAATGCATGCAGATTCTATTGTGGTATTAAGCCATGGTGAAGTCGTAGGACAGGGTACTCATGATATGCTTATGAATACATGTGATGTCTATCAGGAAATTGTTATGTCACAGATGGAAGGAGGACAGAATAATGAAGAATAAAAGTACTTTAAAAAGACTTATGGCATTCTGTCGTCCTTATCGTATCTATCTTGTAGGTGCATTATTATTTTCTACAATTAATATTATATTCACTCTTTTGACACCAATTCTTATTGGGAAAGCCATTGACCAGATGATTGGTTATCATCAGGTTTTCTTCCAGGGACTCAGTCAAAAGATCTTCTATATTGCATTCTCTGTATTGATGACTGCATTATTCAACTATTTCTTAGTTAGAGCATCTAATAAGATGACTTATGAAATCACAAGAGATTTAAGAACAGAACTCTTTAAACAATATCAGATCTTACCTCTTTCTTATATCGATTCTCATACACATGGTGATATGATGAGCCGTATGATTGCCGATATTGATCAGATTTCAGATGGTTTATTACAGGGCTTTACGAACCTCTTTGGTGGTATTGCGACAATTTTAGGCACAATTGGCTTTATGTTATATGTGAATGTCAAACTGGCTTTGATTGTTATTGTATTAACGCCACTTTCTCTCATTGTCGCAACACTTATTGCGAAATATACATTCAAGTTCTTCCAGGAACAATTATCTATTCGTGGAGAAATGAGTGGTTTTGTAGAAGAAATGGTAGGAAACCAGAAAGTCGTCAAAGCGTTCCAACATGAATCAATCAATGAAGAGAAGTTTGATGAAATCAATGATCGTTTATTTAAGAGCGGTGTTAAATCACAGTTCTTAGGTGCACTTGCGAATCCTTCTACACGTTTCGTGAATGCGATTGTTTATGATACAGTATGTATCTATGGTGCCTTTAGTGTCATTGGTGGAGGTCTTACAGTAGGTGGTTTATCATCATTCTTGACTTATGCCAATCAGTACACAAAGCCATTTAATGACATTTCTAACGTATTTACTGAATTAGAAACAGCTTTAGCCTGTGCTGAGCGTGTCTTTAAGATTATTGATGAACCAGGTATTAAAAACCCAGAACATCCCAAGACTATTGATAATCCACAAGGTGTTATTGACTTAAACAATGTGAATTTCAGTTATACACCTGAAAGACCATTGATCACTGATTTTAATCTTCATGTCAATGCAGGTGAAACAATTGCGATTGTAGGACCTACAGGATGTGGTAAAACAACATTGATTAACTTATTAATGCGTTTCTATGATCCTCAAAGTGGTTCTATCTCTATTGATGGTATCAATACACAAACGATGGATCGTTCTTACTTAAGAAGTCTCTATGGTATGGTATTACAGGATACATGGTTATTTAAAGGTACTATTAGAGATAATATTGCGTATGGCTCAAATAATGCGACAGATGAAGAAATCGTTGAGGCTGCTAAAAAAGCCCATGCTCATAAATTCATTATTCAGTTAAAAGGTGGCTATGATGCGATGCTTGCAGAAGAAGGCAGTGACTTATCACAAGGACAAAGACAGCTTTTATCTATCGCAAGAATCATGCTCGCAAATCCACCTATGTTGATTCTTGATGAAGCCACTTCATCTATTGATACACGTACAGAAAGACAAATTCAGGATGCTTTTGATACAATGATGATTGGTAGAACAACCTTTATTGTAGCCCATCGTCTTTCTACTATTCAAAAAGCAGATCAGATTATTGTGATGAATGATGGACATATCATTGAACAGGGTAAACATGAAGAATTATTAAAGAAGAATGGTTTCTATCATAACCTTTACTATAGTCAGTTTGAAAAACCAGAGTAAATAAAAAAAGATTCCTCACGGAATCCTTTTTTATTAGCTTCTTCCTGTTACTGCTTTTCTTAAAAGCTGTTTATCAACCCAACGTGTAGAGAATCTAAAGTTCTTTTGCGCGAATACAAATGTGATTTCGTTATTTGTATTGAAGTTGATTTTCTTCATCTTACGATAATCGATAAGAAGACGACCTACAAGCATATTTTTTCTACCAACTAATACAAGGTTCGCAATCTGCATTGAATAGATGATTGAATAAATAGCCCATACACTTAAAGCGTTTGAAATGTAGTTCATTTTGTGAGCATTGTATGTTGAAATCATAAAAGCGATACAACCAAATAATACTACAAAATAAAGTACTGTAAGACCAATATAAAAAGCCTTACCTGCAGGACTCATACAGAATTTTAATGAATGATCTCTTTTCTTAGATTTAATAATAGTTACAACTACATTTACAATCATATATGTAAAGTAGAGACCAACGAGTCCAACAAGAAATGCAAGTATAATTAAAACCTGATCCATTCTGTTCTCTCCTTTATTCTTCTTATAATTATACATTGAACTGTTCAATTTGGCTATACCCTATTTGTATGGACAAATGAAAAAGAAGAAGTATAATACATAAAAAAAGGGGGAAAATGAAAATGTATACACTTCATTACACAATACAGAACGATCAATGTGACTATACAGGTCGTTTAAGAGATGAAAATATTTTTGTCTATTTCTCACGTATAGCAACTGTAGATGGTTCTTTATCAGGATTCTATAAAGAATCAATGAAGGGAAAGTATGGTTATGTTGTTTCTAAACAGTCACTTATATTAACTGAACCTATTTATGAAGATGATGAAATTACTCTTACTACAGAGATTGGACATTATTCTAATGTGATTTTTCCTCGATTCTACTATATAGAAAAAGAAGGTAGACGTATTGGTGAATGCCGTTCTATCTGGACTCTTATCGACCTAAAGAGACGTCGTATTACATCTCCTAAGCGTGCAGGATTAACTCTTCCTGATAACCCAGACTTGGTCAAAGAAGACCCAGAAACACTCTTTACGCAAGATGATAGACAATTAGTAAGTACTTATACTGTACCTTATAGTGATATAGATACAAATAGACATTTAAACAATACCCATTATTTACGTATCGCTTCTAACTTGATTCCTGTAGAAGCCTATGAAAATCATTTTATGGATTCTATTTCTATTAACTATAAAAAAGAAATACTCGCTCATCAGACAATTGAACTCTATCTTACTCATAGTGATGATACCTATATCATTGAAGGAGATGTAGAAGGAGAAAACTGCTTTATTGTGAAAATCCATATGAAGGAGTATACAAAATGAAAAAAGAACTTCCTATCATGATCTTTCATAAAGATAATCAAGACTATTATGGTGGAGACCAGGACTGGTTTTCAGATGAATGGGCAAGACGTGCAGGATGTGCAAGTGTCTGTGCTGCAGATATGGCCTGTTTCTATGAACATAAGCTAGATATCTCTTATCCGGATTTTCTAGAACTGATGACAAAGATGTTTAAACTCAATACGCCGGGTATTATGGGTTTCCCATATTTCTATAAGTTTGCGAAGAACTTTAAGAAGTATATGAAACATATTGGGTTAGATGTAGAACCTATTTATCAGAAGATTGCTGAATCCCCTGAACAGGGTGTACATTTTGTAAAAACAGCTATTGATCAGGGTCATCCTATTGGTATGTTGATCTTAACTCATGAAGCACAAATATTAGAAGAAGAAACATGGCATTGGATGTGTATTACTGGTTATGAAGAAACAGCATCTGATACATCTATTATCTTCTCATCATGTGGTGAACGTGTATGTGTGGGTGCTTCTACACTCTTTAATAAGAGTCATAAGAATATTGTGAAGCTAGTAACGTTTGATTAAGGTGAATTCATAATGCGTAAGGAAACAGAAATAACTTTCATGCAGACGAGATTAATTCGACTCGCTTCAGAAGAGTGGTAATTACTTGTTGAACAGGTTATTCACATATTTAAAAAATATGATGTTCTTGGATATATTGAAATAGGTTATGGGATATTTGGTTGTGAAGGTGATGAAGCTGTTCTTGATGATATCACTGATTTCTTGAAAAGAAAGGGTGAGAAGATATGGTGAAACTTTCAAAGGAAAGAATGGATTATACCATAGATCTTCTTATTGCGATGGTGGTAGAAGAAATTGCGGAAGAAACAGGTAAAGATAGAAAAGATATATTGATTGATTTCTTGTCCTCTAAAACGGGTAAATTCCTCTACGATGAAACTACAAAACTCTGGTGGAGTGGACCTTCATACATAGCTGAAATGTATATGCAGGAAATAACTAAGTCATAATGAAAAGGAGATGTTGCCATCTCCTTTTAAAATTCCATTGGACTATATAAATCAATCTCAAGATGAGTGATTGGTTCTTCAAACTTGATATAGGCTGCATGAAGTGCTAGACGTGGATAATCAGAGCCTTCATTATAAAGGGGATCACCTAGAATAGGATGACCAATAGAAGCCATATGAACACGGATCTGATGCTTTCTACCAGTCTCTAGACGACATCTTACAAGTGCATGATCTTCCTTATTCTCTAGACACTGGTAATAAGTCACAGCAGGAATACCCTTAGAATGAACACGCATCTTAGAAGGACTATGTCTATCCTTACCTAAGTTCTGTTCAATCTTATATTCCTTACCCTCTTTGATATGACCTTCTACATAAGCCAGATATTCTCTTTGTATCTCTTTAATAGACAATGCATGATCTAGATAAGCCTGTATTAAATGACACTTACAGAATACTACTAAACCGCTTGTATCATTATCTAAACGATGAATATAACGAACAGGAATATCATATCCCTGTGTCATATAATAAGCACTCACTCTATTAGATAAGCTGTCTGTCTTATGAGGATCATCTGGATAAACCGCAATCCCAATAGGCTTATTTACAACAAGAATCAGATCATCCTCATATACAATATCTATATCCTGAAAGTCAGGTGCATATGTTCCATCATCATGTTCATAAGCAAGAACATCTAATACATCATTTGTATGAAGTATAGGATTCATACTAAATACATGATTTACTTTATAGTCTTTATTCTGTTTTAATAAATGAATTGTTTTGCGTGATAAATGCAGATCTGCCCACAAATCAGATAAAGGACGATTTTCATATTCTTCATCAATAGTGATAAGAAGATGCTGTCCCTGCTTCTTTATTCTCATGGACGATATACAGTGACTTTGATATCAATAGTGACATCAAGTGCTTCTAATGTATCAAGAACATCACGCTTTTCTTTCTTGATATGATAATAATGTGGTGTCATCTTTAAAAGATTTAATGCATCTTCACGATTCTTAATAGAAATAGTCTTTTTAAAATCATGACTCTCTAATACATTAAATGGAAGACGGATATACTTATCAGACTTAGTCCTTACTTCATCATAAATCAAATGTTTAATTTCAATTAAATGATCTCTATTGGCAGTTACATGGATAATATAACCATCCTCTTTAATACATCTAGCAAGTTCTTCCTGATTCACTACAGTGAACATTGCGGTAATAACATCCATAGAATGATCAAGTACTGGAATATTCTTAGAATTACCTACAATCCAGTGAATAGACTTATCATACTGTGTAGCCATTCTTACAGCCAACTTAGAAATGTCTAAACCACAATAAGTATTCTCATCACCAAGAATCTGTTTCATACGATATGTATAATAGCCTTCACCACAACCTAGATCTAGGATATTTAAAGGACCTTCCTTCTTCTTGATTTCATTTACTACTTCAAAAAGAATAGGATCATAATAACCCTTATCAAGATAAGCTTTTCTCGCAATCAATGATTCTTTAGAATCACCTGGATTATTAGATGCCTTATCAGGATTTAAAAGTAGATTCATATACCCTTGACGGGCAATATCATAACAATGGTTATTAATGCATTTACATGTTTTACCTTCAATTTCTAAAGGTTCATGACATTTAGGACATGCAAGTATACTCATTTTTATTTACCTCGTTTCTATTACTTATTCGCAATGATATAATAGCATACTTTACTTGAAAGTTGTAAAATTAATATGAAAGAGAGGAATAACATGAACATAAAAAAAGCTTTTTCTAACAGTCTTCTTTCACTTCTCTATAAGAAGCCGCTTTCTAAAATCACCATAGGAGGGAACTATAAGTAACTGAATATATCGACCATTGTGTTTGATCGTGTTTAAATATACTCATACGAGGGAGTGTTAAAATGAACACATCAAATATCTAAAATTATAAACCAAAGGATTTTGCTGAACTTTTAGGCGTATCTGTTAAGATATTATACCGTTGAGATAGAGAAGAAACTTTAAAGGCAAACCGAACCCTAACCCTAACTAATAAGTATTTACTAAATCAAGTTGCATTTTTAAGATAGTTTTGTAATGCAAAAGAATTATTTGAATAACCACAGACCACAGGTTAGTGAAAATTAAATTTTATTAACGCCGATTAAAAGGCGTTCTTGAAGCTGAACTTGATGCATGGATTTTCCATTTGTACTATAATTAGATTAGAAATCAGATGGAGAACTCATGCAGGATATTGTTTCAATACTTCATGTATTCTCCTGCAGGCTGTAAAGGGCTTCGTAAGTATAAAAAACTGATAGAAAGGGATGAGGAAATTGCTGAAGAGCTTCAAGACGGAAATAAATCCAA
>NZ_JBEHVX010000080.1:0-10824 GCF_040227455.1 Catenibacterium sp. RTP21428st1_D7_RTP21428_210409
TTTTTCTAAATTATTCAAACTTGTTTTTAAGTTTGTCTTTTTTTATACGTTTTGATTGATTTTTGTTTCACACTTTCCCCCCTTTATAAAAAAAGAAATAGTGAAATCACTATTTCAATTCTTTTGCAAGACCTCCTAGAGATGTTTCTTTATAAGCAACATTCAAGTCTTTGCCTGTTTCTTTCATAACTCTTACAACTGTATCGAAAGGTACTTTATTCTTACGTACATAACCTAACTGTCCTGCAAGCATAGCCGCATCATAAGCACGTAATGCAGCCAAAGCATTTCTTTCAATACAAGGAATCTGTACATAACCATCTACTGGGTCACATGTTAATCCCAAGTTATGTTCCAATCCCATTTCTGCTGCATAATCAACGAGACTATTATTTAACTCATTGATCCAGGCCATAGAGGCACTTGCCATTGCACAAGCTGTTCCTACTTCTGCCTGACATCCTCCATCTGCACCAGCAATAGTCGCATTATATTTAACTGTATTACCATATAATCCTCCAATCGCAAGTGCTTTGACTAAGTCTCTCTTTTTTAAGCCCATCTGATGATGTGCATAATAGAGAATAGCTGGTAGTACACCACTTGCACCACATGTCGGTGCAGTGACAATCATATGACCATCTGCATTTTCTTCAGAAACTGCATAGGCATAGCTAGCAATAAATAAACGTTCCTGAGCCATTTCATGATGTGTATTTAAAGCCTGTTGATACATAGAACCGGCTACTCTTTTTAATTGTAGACTGCCTTGTAATATTCCCTGTGTATGTAACCCATTTTCTACGCAGGTAAACATTGCTTCAAGAACTTCAAATAAATATTCTTTAAAGTTTTCATCTTCAAAACGTAAGACATAATCATAAAGTGATAATCCTTCATTTTCACAATAATCGATGACTTCACGCATTGTATGATGAGGATAGATTTCTACCTTCTCCTCTTCTAAGTCTCCCTTAAAGTAAATTTCTCCTCCACCAATAGAATAAGCTTCAATAGGTTTTAATGCCTCTCCACCACAATATACTGTAACTAACATCCCATTAGGATGATAAGGTAATTCACCGCTCTTAAAAGAAAAATCACATGGTACAGGTGCAAATGTCTTCTGCATGATTTTATCTGTCAAATGTCCTTTACCAGTTAAAGATAAAGAACCATACAGATCAACATGTACCTTTTCCATATCTGGATAAAGTGATTTAATTCTTTCAGCGATCTTCATCGGTCCATAAGTATGAGATGAAGAAGGACCAATTCCTATTTTATAAAGTTCTCTAAGTGATTGCATGTATTATCCTCCTTTAAAAAAAGCAGGCTATGCCTGCTTTTTATTTATTCTTTAATGCCTGTTTAGCAAGTGCTAATCCACCACAAAATCCTGCATTATCTGCAAGTCCTGGATAAACAATATAATCCTTGATCTTATCTGTTGTAATTTCTTCTTTTGCAACATAACCGTTCAACATTTCCTGAACGTATTTATGAATCATTGGGAATAACTGTTTCTGGTGCATAACACCTCCACCTAAAATAATCTTCTTAGGTGAAATTGTAAGAATATAAATACATAAAGCCTGAGCAATATAATAAGCTTCTAAATCCCATGCTGGATGATCAACAGGTAATTCTTTAGCGCTCTTACCCCAGCGTTCTTCAATAGCTGGTCCAGCTGCTAAACCTTCAAAACATGTTCCATGATATGGGCATTTACCTTTATAAGTATCTTCTGGGCGAGTGATCAATTTCATATGACCCATTTCTGGATGTAGTAAGCCGTGTACAAGATTACCTTCTACAACAGCACCTCCACCTACACCTGTACCAATAGTCAAGTATAATGCGCTATTTAATCCTTTAGCAGCACCAAATTCTACTTCACCTAAGCATGCACTGTTTACATCAGTATCAAATCCTACAGGAACACCTGGAAATGCTTCTTCTAAATCCTTTACGACATTATGATTAGACCATCCTGGTTTAGGAGTAGTAGTGACACTTCCATAAGTAGGACTTGTCTTATCTGGATCAATTGGGCCAAATGATCCAAAGCCAATAGCTTCTACACCCTTATCCTTGAAGAATTCAATTGTTTTCTTCATTGTTTCTTCTGGTGTTGTAGTTGGGAAAGATTCTCTTTCAAAAATGTTACCATTCTCATCACCAACACCAACGACGAACTTTGTTCCTCCACCTTCAATAGTACCTAATTTCATTATCCTTTACCTCCATAATAGCAATCACTCATATTTTAAATTATTTACTCCTAAAAGTAAACGGACATTTGAATACTGTTACATTTTTCAGGCAACCATCTTATCATTTTTATAATATGCATATTGATCCAAAGAATAACCATGCTCCTGCATCACTTTTGACATGATTGTACCTTCAATCATTGCACGTTTTGCGGTAATTATTTTATAGTCTTCTTCCCCTTTATGAGTATGAATAATATCCATTAATTGATTGTGTACCTCATAATAAAGGCTGCATAATGTATCCAAACTCTGATTTTGTAAGAATACTATATAATTCTCATCAAAAAGCAATTCATCCATGAAAAATGCCTCCTTCTAGGAGACATTATATCATACTTATTTATATTTATCTGTATGTAGAATCTTATTTGCGTTTTCTACACGTTCATTTGTAGGTGGATCAATTCCTTCTAGCTTATATTCTAAGTTAAGTTCCTTCCACTTATATACACCAAGAGTATGATAAGGAAGAACTTCTACCTTTTTCACATTACTTAAAGTATCAATATAATCAGCTAAAGCATGAAGATCTTCATCATAATCACTTCTTTCAGGAACAAGTACATGTCTAATCCAGATAGGTTTATTGATATCATTCAAATATTGAATCATATCAAGAACACGCTTGTTTGAAGCACCAGTTAATACCTGGTGTCTTTCATCATTGATTTCTTTTATGTCTACCATAAGTAGATCTGTATATTTCATAAGTTCCTCAAACTTAGAGAAGAAAGGTTCTTCTCTTGTAAAGCATGCACCACTTGTATCAATACATGTATTGATTCCTGCTGCTTTAGCAAGTTTAAAGAATTCTAACAAGAAATCAATCTGTACAAGTGGTTCACCACCAGATACAGTAATACCTCCATCTTTACCCCAATAAGGTTCAAAACGTAAGGCACGGTCTAATGCCTGCTGTGGTGTCCATTCTTCAAACTTCTGACTTGCCCATGTATCTGGGTTATGACAGAATTGACATCTAAAAGGACATCCATGTAGAAATAAGATAAAACGTACACCTGGTCCATCTACAAGACCAAATGTTTCAACGGAATGTACACGAGCGTTCATCACATTCTCCTCCTCTATAAAAAACAGTCTCTTAAGAGACTGTTTTAATTATTACATATGATCGTGACAAGTTCTAGCAATTACGTCTAACTGCTGTTCTCTAGTTAAGTCAATGAACTTAACTGCATAACCAGATACACGGATTGTGAAGTTTGCATATTCTGGTTTTTCTGGATGTTCCATTGCATCGATTAACTTTTCTTTACCGAATACGTTAACGTTTAAGTGATGAGCACCCTGTCTGAAGTAACCATCCATAACTGTTACTAACTTATCAGCTCTTTCAGCTTCGTCATGACCTAATGCACTTGGAGCAATTGTCTGAGTATTTGAGATACCATCTAATGCCCATTCGTAAGGTAACTTAGCAACTGAGTTTAATGAAGCAAGTAAACCGTTCTTTTCTGCACCATATGCTGGGTTAGCACCTGGAGATAATGGTTCACCAGCTTTACGTCCATCAGGTAATGAACCTGTAGCCTTACCATAAACTACGTTAGAAGTGATTGTTAAGATTGAAGTAGTTGGTTCAGAATTTCTATATGTATGATGCTGTTTGATCTTTTCTAAGAATGTATGTAATAACCAAACTGCGATGTTGTCAGCTCTGTCATCATCGTTACCATAACGAGGGAAGTCACCTTCAACTTCGTAATCAACTACGATACCATCTTCATCTCTGATAGTCTTAACCTTAGCATATTTAATTGCGCTTAATGAGTCTACTACATGTGAGAAACCAGCAATACCAGTTGCGAATGTTCTACGAACATCAGTATCGATTAATGCCATTTCTGCAGCTTCATAGTAGTATTTATCATGCATGTACTGGATTAAGTTTAATGTATTTACATATAAATCTGCTAACCAGCTCATCATTGCATCATATTTCTTGATAACTTCATCGTAATCAAGATATTCAGAAGTAATTCCTCTATATTCAGGACCTACCTGCTGTTTAGTCTTTTCATCGATACCACCGTTGATAGCATAAGTTAAGCACTTAGCTAAGTTAGCTCTCGCACCGAAGAACTGCATTTCTTTACCAGTCTGAGTAGCTGATACACAGCAGCAGATTGAATAGTCATCGCCCCATACAGGTCTCATAACATCATCGTTTTCATACTGAATTGATGAAGTATCGATAGAGATCTTAGCAGCGTATTTCTTGAAGTTTTCTGGTAATGCTTCTGTATAAAGAACTGTTAAGTTTGGTTCTGGAGAAGGACCCATATCTTCTAATGTATGTAAGAAACGGTAGTCACTCTTTGTAACCATTGAACGTCCGTCAGTACCTAAACCTGCAACTTCAAGTGTAGCCCATACTGGGTCACCAGAGAATAATGCGTTGTATGATGGGATACGTGCGAACTTAACCATACGGAATTTCATAACGATATGGTCAACTAATTCCTGAGCTTCGCTTTCAGTTAATGTACCGTTAGCTAAATCTCTTTCAATATAGATATCAAGGAATGTAGAGATACGTCCAACTGACATAGCTGCACCATTCTGAGTCTTGATAGCTGCTAAATAACCAAAGTATAACCACTGGAATGCTTCACGAGCATTAGTAGCTGGTTTAGAAATATCATAACCATAAGCTTCAGCCATCTTCTTCATTTCATTAAGAGCTCTTACCTGTTCAGCAATTTCTTCTCTCTTTCTGATGATGTCTTCAGTCATTGATCCGCTACCACAGTTAGCAAAGTCTTCTTTCTTCCAATCGATTAATGCATCGATACCGTATAAGGCAACTCTTCTGTAGTCACCAACAATACGTCCACGACCATAAGTATCTGGAAGACCAGTGATAATCTTATTATGACGTGCTTTCATAATTTCAGGAGTGTAAACATCAAATACACCCTGGTTATGAGTCTTATGATATTTTGTGAAAATTTCATGTAATTTAGGATTTGGTGTATAACCATAAGTTTCGCAAGCCTGTTCAGCCATACGGATACCACCATAAGGCATGAATGCTCTCTTTAAAGGCTTATCTGTCTGTAAACCAACAACAGTTTCTAAGTCCTTCATGCTTTCATCAATATAACCAGGTCCATAAGCAGTTAAACCAGAAACTACTTCAGTTTCCATATCAAGAACTCCGCCTTTAGCTCTTTCTTCTGCCTGAAGTTCCTGTAATCTGCCCCATAATTTATTAGTTGCTTCTGTAGGTTCAGCTAAGAATGATTCATCGCCATCATATGGTTTGTAGTTATTCTGAATGAAGTCTCTAGTATTCACTTCTTCTTTCCATAAACGGCCTTTGAATCCAGCCCACGCATCAGCAAAACGATTTGTATCCATTGTAACAATTCCTCCTTAAAGTATAAAAAACCACTGAATTTTGTTACGCATCCTTTTCAGCGATTTCAATATACCATTATTCAAAATGTTTGTCTATGGATTTGCTTACATTTTTGTATGCGTTTTCTGTAAACGTATAACATTTTTTACCTCGTGATAAAAAATTTTCTCATAAGTTTGTTTTATTTCCCGAAATTAGTAATAATATATTTGTAGTTTTGGGAATAATACGCTTACGTTAATAACTTTTTTCCTATCTAAAAATATTTTTTAATTATTTTTTCACAAAAAAAAGGAAATGCAGCATGCATTTCCTAGACTATTTTTCTGGTATGATTTCAAGCCAGTATCCATCTGGATCCTGGATAAAATAGATGCCCATTGAAGGATTTTCAAAACAGATACATCCCATCTTTTCATGTAATGCATGTGCCCCTTCATAATCATCTACATGAAAAGCTAAATGGAATTCTTCTTCACCAATATCATAAGCCTGTGGATGATCTTTAAGCCATGTGAGTTCTAATTCAAATGGAGTTGTTTCATTACCAACATATACAATAATGAAGCTTCCATCTTCACTCACCTTACGTCTTCTTTCAGTTAAGCCTAATGCTTCTTCATAGAATTTAAGAGAAACATCTAGATCCTTAACGTTATAGTTTTCATGTACCATCTTAAATTTCATAACAATACCTCTTATTTAATTTTTTCTAACACAGTTTCACAGATAATACTTGATGCTTTACCAAAGATCATAGTAAGTGTTAAATGACCTGCCACAATACCACTAGCACCTAGTGTTTTAATTGTTTCAACATCAAGATCCTTATCCTGCTTTAAAGTCGCCTTTAATTTAGAAGGTGATGCTTCTAAAGCAGTAATGTTGTCTTTACCACCTAATGCTTTAATTAATAGATCTGCATCAATCGGACATTGTTCTTTACTTGTTTTCTTTTTACGAGTCATCATTACAACAATCACAAGTACAACTACGATTGCCGCAATAATCCCAATCATCATATTTTTAGACACTTTAACCACACTCCTTTTTATTGAAGTATCTTTAAAATATAGTATACTATAAGAATGAAAAAAGTAAAAAGAAAAAAGGAGGGCACGCATGGAAAACCTTGAAGAAACACTCAAGAAATATCCTCTTATTGCCTTAATTATATTGCTTGGTGCCATCAGTTGTTTTGCGGTTGCAAGTGCTGCACCAATTATGACTAACATTGCGAATCCTTACATGCTATGGCTTAAACAAGGGCTTTATTATGTATTAGGTGGCGCTTTAAGTTATATTATCTATAAAATAGGTCAGGATACCCTTTATACTCATATCAAAACATTATATATGGTTTTTATTGTATTACTGATTGGACTTGCCGTGGATCATTTTGTCTATACAAAACTACTACACATTCATATTGTCCCACTCGCAAAGTTTACTAATGGTGCAACTTCCTGGTATAACATCCCGGGCTTTAGTTTTCAGCCTTCTGAATTCATGAAAATCATCATGGTTATGTACCTTGCGAAAATTACACAGGAATATAATGATCATGTTTTAATCAAGACAACAGACAGTGAAATCCAGTATATTATTCAAGTCATGAAGATTTCTTTACCACCAGCTATTCTTATTTATTTACAGAATGACTCAGGGGTTATGATGATTATTATGGCAGCTGTTTTCTTTGTATTATTATCAAGTGGTATGAATGGAAACTGGTTCCTATTTATTTTAGTGATTGCAGTAGTAGGTGTACTTGGAATGGCTTATTTATTCATCTACCAGAACGGAGTCTTTACATCTATCATCTCAGGGCATAAACTAGACCGTATTTATGGCTGGCTAGATCCTGAAGGAACAACTGGCAATCAAGGGTTACAGTCATGGTTTGCACAGTTATCTTATGGGACTGCAGGATGGTTTGGACATGGTTTTAGAGCTGTTGTCAAGGTCTTCCCTGAAGGACAGACAGACTTTATCTTCTCTGTTATCGCGACTGATTTTGGTTATGTAGGTGCACTCATCACTTTACTTGCCATTGCAGCATTTGATATCACTATCTTAAATATCGGCTTAAAGAGTGATAATATTCGTGATAAGACATTTATCATGGGGACATTTGGATGTCTCATCTTCCAGCAGACATGGAATATTGGAATGATTCTTGGATTACTTCCTATTACTGGTATTACTTTACCAATGCTGTCTTATGGAGGATCTTCATTACTTTCATATATGTTCGCAATAGGTATTATTATTGATATTGATTATCAGAATAAGCTTCGTGATGTAAAACATAAACAATACTAAAAACGACATGCCTCTCATGAGGTATGCCGTTTTTCTTATTTCATATAACTAACCCTTAATATCTTTAAGTAAAGCTACATGTTCACCATAAATATGTCCTGTTTCAGGTACATAGATAATAAGTGCTTCTTTTTCATTCTTATAAATAGAACGACTCTTTTCTACAAATGCAAATAAGAGATTATCCCCCTTAGTTGTCTTAAGCTGTACTCTCTCATTATACTTCACTGGTGTAACCACATATTCACAAGGTACTGTAGGTACCTCTTTTAAGTTCACCATCTGTTTATAATAGCTATAAACCATAAAGAATAAGCCAGCAGTAATAGCCACCCCAAGAGCATAGATTACTTTAGATTGAGTTGGAACAAGAAAAGCAGCCACTAATGTGATAATCACAACTACAGGAATAATTCTAGAGAACTTCTTATAGTGCTTTCCATATTCATTACATTTATAAGTCATATATTTTTCTGACTGCTTAAGATTTAATTTTTTTAATTCGTACATCGTTGAACACCTTCTTTAAAGTCATACATTGTTGTGTGATAGGATGTTTAAAGGCTATTTCTACACTATCTAGATAGAACCCTTTTCCTTCACCATAAAGTGGATCTCCTACTAATGGACATCCTAAATAAGCCATATGAACACGTATCTGATGCGTACGTCCTGTTTCTAGCTTACATTCTACTAAAGAATAGTCTTTAGTTGTTTTAATAGTACGGTAATGGGTGATTGCTTCTTTACCGCCTTCTTTTACTTCTCTTTTAGTCCCATGACCTTCTGCATGGTCAATAGGCGCATTGACAGTGCCTTGTCCTGGATTGCCTTTTACAAGTGCATGATATACACGTTTCACCTGTTTGATATCATGAGAAAAAGCATCATGAACATAACGGCTTTTCGCAATCATCATGAGCCCTGATGTTTCTTTATCAAGTCTATTTACTAAATGAATTGCACTCTCAATATGATTTACTTGATAGTAATGCATAATCGCATTTCCTAATGACTCTGTTAAATACTTCTTAACAGGGATACAGGCAAGATTAGGCTGCTTATCAATGATCATCAAATAATCATCTTCATATACAACTTTTAAGGGAATATCTACAGGAATCACATGACTTGTTTCTTTAGGAAAAACAATAGCCACACTATCCCCTGTTACTGTCTTATAACACAAATACTGCTTTTCTCCATTCACTAATATCTCTCCATGATTTCTAGAATCTTTGACTAGTTTCTTAGAAATACCATGTAAATAGAAAAATTCATCTAAACGCATATCTTTGTGCTGTTCATCTATTTCAAACTGCAAGATCATAGATATGATTTCCTCAATCTCTTCACAAATGATACATGACGATAATCACAGAAATGAGCCACACGTTTAGATAAACGTGCTTCTATGACATCATGATCCTTTAATTCATAAATATCTGTATCAATACCTAAAACCGCATTCTCGCTAAAATCTGTCTCAAAGCGCACTACATCCTCATCTCCTAAAATAAGAGGACTGCCTAAAGAACGATAAGCATTATGATGAATACCAGCTATTTCCGTCACCTGCATCAGTCTTAAGCTAGGATTAATCACTGCCCCACCTAATGATTTATTTAATGCAGTAGAACCTGAAGGCGTACTGACACAAAGTCCGTTTCCTCTAAATGTTTCCATATGTTCATCGTTTACATACATATCTATAACCTGTGAACGATAACTATTCTCTATACGCATTTCATTTAAAGCATGAAAGATTTCTCCATTATAAGAAATACGCAAGAGATGTCGATCAAAGATTTCAGGTTCTTTTGTAATAATATCTTTTACAAGCTGTTTATATTCATCCTTTAAATAGTCTGTAAAGAACCCAAGTGTTCCTGTATGGATTCCTACAAATGAGACATCATTTAAAACATGCTCATAACGATGAATAGAATAAATCATAGTTCCATCTCCACCTACAGAAATCACTATATCTGGATGTTCTTCATCATAAATCAGTTCGTTGAGTTCATCTTTAATCAAAGCAGCAAGATGACGGGATACATCATCTTTTTTTGACACAATTGCATATCTTTTCATTTTTTATCACCGCTATTATTATACTTTCTATTACCTTTTTACGCAATATGACTTGTATTGACGGGTTTATCTCTCAAGTATATAATTTGATAAAATGAGGAGAAATTATGGAAAAAAATCTTGAAATAGAATATAAGATGTTATTAAGTGAAGCTCTATTCAATCAATTGATGAATGACTTCAAAGGGCATACTTATAGTCAGACAAACTATTATCTTACAAGTATTGAATTAAGTGCTTTACGCTATAGTCTTCGTATAAGAGAAAAAGAAGGTTATTATGAGATGACTTTAAAGATTCCTGAAAAGAATGGTCGTCTAGAACATAATCTAGAAATTACTAAAGAAGATTTAGAAATGATTCAAAAAGGTGAAATACCTGATAATGAGATTACTCGTTTATTAAGTAATAAGGGATTTAATTTAAGTCTTATTAAACAGGCTTATTCTTTGACTACTATTAGAAGAGATGTTCCTTTTGATTCAGGTATGTTATCTCTTGATGAAAATCATTATAACGGAATCACTGATTATGAATTAGAATTTGAAGTGAATGACGAAGAAAAAGGACTTAAACAATTTGAAGAATTATGTCAAACATATCATCTACAGTATAAAGCAAACTGTGCAAGTAAGATTGCGAGAGTTCTAAGCACATTAAAAGCAGGCTGTAACGGGTAAATAACTCATTATAGTTTCATAAAAAGCAAAAGACGGACCGAGGTCCGTCTTTTGTGGTATA